>DSCJ01000088.1 GCA_011049175.1 Bacteroidota bacterium
GGCCCTATTTACTAAAGATATGGGGGGAGGTCAATTTGAAAAATGAAAAACCAATGCCCTGTTTATGGGCATTACAAAAGAAAAAATACCGACTTTACAATTTAGTCGGATAACAGTGATTTTTTTACTACCAGAAAATCGCGGGCCAGTTGCAGGCCCCGGATCTGCCATTCCACATATTTTTTGAGTTCCTCATAACTGCCCCGGGCATGTTTCAGGAACTCGCCGGCCTGCCCGTAAACAGCGGGCAGGCGGATGCTGCTGATCAGAGCATAACCGTCGAGGTAGTTCCTGATCCCGCCAGAGATGATCACCTGCCGGCAGGCCGGATGCGGATCCTCATCCAGCAGGCGGTTCACCGTTTCCACCATCTCCACGGCATCGTGCCCCACGGTGGCCAGAGGACCGTATAGTTCTTCCTCCCGCCCACCTGTACGCATCAGTTCGAGCCTGGCAAAATTTGTCCCGCCGAAAGCTCCGAATTCAATCGCTTCCAGAGGCAGTCGGAAAAGGCTCTTCAGGCTTTCGGGTCCCATCCCCTGGCCCACCTCTTTCACAATCACAGGATATCCCAGCTTCTCCACGGCGCAGGCAACTACCTCGATGGGAGGTACTGTGAGCCGGTCGCCTTCGGGCTGCAGGCTTTCCTGCATGGGGTTTACATGGATGATCAGGCCGTCGGCCCGGAGCTTATCCACCAGCCTCTTCACACGGCTGAAATCCTTCTGAAGACAGAATTTTTCTATCTGGGCAATGCCCAGGTTGGCATACAGGGGAGATGCATCCCCCATCA
Organism: Bacteroidota bacterium; assembly: GCA_011049175.1. Taxonomy (GTDB): domain Bacteria; phylum Bacteroidota; class Bacteroidia; order Bacteroidales; family VadinHA17; genus HyVt-105. The sequence continues at coordinate 794 of DSCJ01000088.1, forward strand.
CCCCACGCACATCGAAATCGGGAAATGCGCGATCATCGTTCAACAATACCCGGCAGGAACCGAGACCCATCCCCAGGCCAAACTCGCCGCAGGCCCTGGCCAGATTATGATTGATGGTATGTGCCATCCGGGTTCCCCCCGTCATGCTCGATACCCAGATAGGTACCCGAAATGTCTTTCCCAGGAAAGTAAAGGGGGTCCAGGGCTCGGTGGAATGGGCTTTCAACAGGGGTTCATACCAGAAACGGTCGTCGCGTTCTTCCTTTCCCACCCGGGAACGGAAGGCAAGTTCGATATGGTCTTTTTTCCTTTCTTCCATGTCAGATATACTTTTTAGCATCCTATTTTCCGGGAAATGACCAGCTGAAGGATCTCGCTGGTCCCTTCCCCGATCTCCAGCAACCGCTGGTCACGGTAAAACCGTTCAACGGCGTAATCCTTCATCAGGCCGTATCCTCCGTGTATCTGAACGGCTTCATCCACCACTTCCCCGGCAATACGGGAACAATACAGCTTCGACATGGCCGCCTCGGCGGTATAATCCATCCCCTGGTCTTTCATCCAGCAGGCCGTATACAGAGTGTTCCGTGCATGTTCGATCCTGGTGGCCATATCGGCCAGCTTGAAAGCAATGGCCTGGAATTTCACAATAGGCTGACCGAACTGTTTTCTATCTCTGGCATATTGCAGGGCCATTTCATAGGCTCCCCGGGCCAGACCCAGTCCCATAGCCGCAATGGACAACCTGCCCCCGTCGAGGGTACTGAGCATGATCCGGGATCCCTGGCCTCTTTCTCCCAGGGTTTGTGAAACAGGTACCCGGCACTCCCCGAAAAACAGCTCGGCCGTATCCGATCCCCTCCACATCATTTTCCGGTGCATGGTACGTTGGGCAAATCCTGGCGTGTCTTTCTCCACCAGGATGGTGGTAAATTCCTTTTTCCCGCCGTTTTCACCTGTCACGGCCTGCACGGTGGCCCCGGCCGACATCTCCGCCGATCCGTTGGTAATAAATATTTTCGAACCGTTGATCACCCATTCCCCGTTTTCCAGGCGGGCGGTGGTACGGGTGCCCCGGCTGTCGGAACCTGCATTGGGTTCCGTGAGTCCGAATGCCCACAAATGTTCTCCGGAGCAGAGGCCGGGCAGATATTTCTTTTTTTGCTCTTCCGAACCATAGTTAAAAAGGGGGCCACTCCCAGGGAATTATGCGCTGCCAGGGTGGCAGCCTGTGACCCGTCGACCCGGGCAATTTCTTCCACGGCAATGATATAGGAAAGAGTATCGAGCAAATGCCCCCCGTATTTGGGGGGAAGGGTCATGCCGAACAGACCAAGCTTTCCCATTTTCCGGGTGAGTTCGGGAGAAAACCGTTCTTCTTCATCCAGCCGGGGTGCCAGGGGTTTGATCTCGCGTTCGGCAAAATCACGCACCGTTTTGCGGATTATTTCATGGTCTTCTGTAAGCAAGGGATTCATAGATTAAAATTATATGGCAGTAACAAATATCCGATCACTTTGTTGAAGATATAATCCTTCCTGTCTTCCACAAAATACTTTTTCATCCTCCCGCAAACCGGATCAATACCCTGTTTCCTTCCACCTGGTCGCCTTCACTCACCAGGATATCCTCCACCACCGCATCGCCGGGTGCCAGCAGGCTGTTTTCCATTTTCATGGCTTCCAGAACAAGCAGGATATGCCCCTTTTTGACAGATTCTCCCTTCCTTACAAGGATCCTGACCACTTTCCCGTTCATGGGAGCACGCACGGTTTTACCGTTCATTTCAGGTTCTGCTGTTAGTCGTTCCACCGGTTCTTCCGGCAGGAAATCCAGCCGGCGGATCTCAAAGTCAAATCCCTGGAACGTCACAAAAGCCCTCCAGCTGGTATCTTCCGATATCCAGACCCGGTGCATGCATCCGTCGATCTCGAGGCTTACCTGGTGATCATGAACGGATTCCAGCCGCACCGCATGATGCATTTCTTCGAATGTCATATCATTGCGATCCCCCGGTAAGCTTCGGATACCGACTTCCTTTTTCTTTCCGTCGATTTCCACCGGAATGTTCATTATATACCTCCAGTATCCGATCCTTTCCCAGATGCTGGGACCCGAACCGGAAGAAGGCATATTTTTTCTGAGGCTGTACAGGATACAGGCAAAAACCGGAACATGAAGGAGGCATTTATTTTTCTTCCGGCGGATCGTGTCGATGATTTCCTTCCGGTACAGGTCAAGGAAACGTGTGGACAGGTTGTTTTGCAGAAAGGCAGGATGTTTTATCAGGCCGGAAAGAAATGATATGTTATTCCGCACATTATGTATCACATATTGCTCGAGGGCAATCTCCAGGCGCGCCAGGGCCTGTTCCCGGTCTGATCCGTGAACGATCAGTTTGGCGATGAGGGGGTCATAGAAACTATTGATTGCTGTTATTCCGTTCATACCCGTATCGATACGAACCCCATCTCCGGAAGGCTCGTGGTAAAAAGTCATTTTCCCCGGTGAGGGCAGAAAACCGTTCTCAGGATCTTCGGCATAGATCCGACCTTCCACGGCATGTCCGTTAATTCTCACATCCTCCTGGCTGAAGCTCAGGGGATGACCTTCACTTACCCGTATCTGCTCCTTCACCAGATCGATTCCGGTAATCATTTCCGTAACAGGATGCTCCACCTGTATCCGGGTGTTCATTTCCAGGAAATAGTAGTTCCGGTTCTCATCCACCAGAAATTCAATGGTACCGGCATGATCATATCCGGCGGCATTCCCTAAACGGATGGCAGCCTCTGCCATTTTTTCCCGCAGGCCGGAGGTCAAAAACTGAGAAGGAGCTTCTTCCAGCACCTTCTGGTACCTTCGCTGAATGGTACACTCCCTTTCATACAGGTGCACCACATGGCCATGCCGGTCGCCCATGATCTGAAACTCGATATGCCGGGGATTTTCCAGGTATTTTTCCACAAACACATCCGGATGGCCGAAATAATTCATGGCCTCGCGAGCCGTAGCTTCCAGGGCATCCGGCAGTTCCGATATTTTCCGTACGATCCGCATGCCTTTCCCTCCTCCGCCTGCTACCGGTTTTACCAGCAGCGGCAGGCTCATTTTCCGGGCCTCCTTCAGCAACGAAGCCTGATCTTCCCCGGCAAACCCTTCGATTACCGGTACACCCGAACGGGCAGCAAAGTCGCGGGCCTTTACCTTGTCGCCCATCAGGGCTATCACGCGACTATCCGGACCGATAAACCGGATGCCGGCTTCCTCACAGGCTAAAGCAAATTCCTGATTTTCTGAATGAAAACCGTATCCGGGGTGTATGGCGTCACACTCTGAACAACGGGCAATGCGAATGATCTTCTCCTTATTCAGATACGTATCAGCCAGTTCTTTATCGCCCAGAAAATACGATTCATCAGCCATCTTTACGTGGAGGGAATGCCGGTCTGTTTCCGCAAAAACAGCCACGGTTCGAATACCCAATCCGGCAGCGGCACGAATGATCCTGACGGCAATCTCGCCGCGGTTCGCTACCAGGATTTTTCGAAAATGGTCCATAGGTACAGATTATTCCCGGTTTATCCAAGAAGGATCCCTTTTTTCAAGAAAAGCTCTCATGCCTTCCTGCCCTTCCGCCGAGATCCTGACCGATGCGATCATCCGGGCCGTTTCCGCCAGGGCATCCTTCAGCGACCACTGGTTGGTCACTCCGTTTATCAGGAGCTTGCAACGGGTCAGGGCCTGCGGACCAGCCGCAAGCAGCAGGGCAACCATTTCCTCCAGGTTTTTCTCCAGTTCCGCTTCAGGAAGAGAACGATTCACCAGCCGGTAATGTTCAGCTTCCTTTCCGGTGAATCTTCTTCCGGTAAGCATCAGTTCCCTGGCTGTATATTCGCCGGTACGTCGTATCACAAAGGGGGAGATCACGGCAGGGACCAGTCCCAGTTTCACCTCACTGAGAGAAAACACCGCTTCATCGGAGGCGTAGGCCATATCACAGGCTGCAACCAGACCGTTGGCTCCGCCGATGGAAGCCCCGTTCACCACGGCAATCGCAGGTTTAGGGCAGGAATAAAGGGTGTGGAAACATTCCGCTAATTGCAGGCTTTCGCGGTAATTCTGCTCCCACGAATATCCGGCCACGTTACGCATCCAGTTCAGATCGGCGCCGGCACAGAATGCTTTTCCTTCACCCCGCAGCAGGATCACCCGCACCGAGGGGTCGGCAGTCAGGTCTCTGATACCCTGCATGATTTCTGTTATCATGCCTTCATGGAAAGCGTTCCTTACCTGCGGCCGGTTAAGCCACAGGGTTCCTGTACGGTTTCCCGTTTCCGTACGGATAAATTGATAAGTCCCTTTCATAAGGCAACAGGTTGATATTACATTCTGTAAACCCCGGTACGGGGCTCGTCGATCAGCCGGTTAAGCGACATGGAAATCCCCAGTGACAGAGCCACCCGGGTATTCACCGGATCAAGGATCCCGTCGTCCCAGAGCCTGGAAGTGGCATAATAGGCCGAGCTCTCCGTTTGATACTTCAATAGCAACTCGTTTTTCATCCGCTTTTCTTCCTCCTGTTCCATGGTTTTTCCTGCTGCCGCCAGCTGGTCTTTCTTCACAAGGGTCAGCACCTCGGCTGCCTGCCCACCTCCCATTACCGATATGCGGGCATTGGGCCACATGAACAATAACCTCGGATCAAAGGCCCGGCCGGCCATGGCATAATTCCCCGCCCCGAAAGAACCTCCGAAAATCAACGTAAATTTGGGTACGGAAGCAGTGGCCACGGCATGCACCATTTTCGATCCGTCGCGGGCAATACCCTGGTGTTCATATTGTTTACCTACCATAAAGCCGGTAATATTCTGAAGAAATACAAGGGGTATTTTGCGGAAATTACATAATTCAATGAAGTGGGCCCCTTTCAGGGCCGTTTCAGAGAACAGCACCCCGTTACTGGCGACAATACCCACCGGGAACCCCATAATCCGGGCAAAGCCTGTAACCAGGGTGGTGACGTACCTGGCCTTGAACTCATGAAACCGGCTTCCGTCCACCAGGCGCATGATGATCTCTTTTGCATCCACCGGCATGCGCAGATCAACGGGAGCAATCCCGTACAATTCCCCTGGGTCGTATGCCGGCTCTTCGGCAGGTTGCACATCCAGCACCTGCCGCCGACTCACCGGCAGGGTGGAAAATATATCACGGCATATGCCGATGGCGTGTTTGTCGTTTTCGGCATAATGATCTGAAACTCCCGAGATACGGGTATGTACATCGGCTCCCCCCAGCTCTTCGGCAGTCACTTCCTCGCCCGTTGCGGCTTTCACCAGCGGCGGACCGCCGATAAAAATAGTTCCCTGCCTGCTCACAATGATGGTTTCATCGCTCATAGCCGGCACATAGGCCCCTCCCGCGGTACATGATCCCATCACCACGGAAATCTGGGGAATACCCATGGCAGAAAGCCTGGCCTGATTGTAAAAGATCCGGCCGAAATCGAAACGGTCGGGGAACACCCTGGCCTGCTCCGGAAGAAAAACCCCTCCCGAATCGACCAGATAAACACAGGGTAGGTGGTTCTCCAGGGCAATTTCCTGTGCCCGCAGATGCTTTTTAATGGTTTCCGCCACATAGGTCCCCCCCTTCACCGTGGCATCGTTGGCCACCACCACCGCTTCCCGGCCATGAATCACCCCAATACCCGTAACCAGCCCGGCCGATGGAAACTGATCGCGGTACTGACCCAGGGCCGCCAGGGGGGAAAGCTCGAGAAAGGGAGTGTTCGGATCAAGCAAAAGGTCGACCCGTTCACGGGCCAGTAGCTTGCCCCGGGCATGATGTTTCTTTACCGCTTCGGGAGGTCCGCCCCCGGTATTCTTCTTCAGGACGTCCCTGAATTCATCCAGGAGTTTCTGGTAATTCCGTTTTCTTTCCTGAAATTCTCCCGACCTGACGTCGATAGAGGACACCAATCGTTGCAAAGGAATCAAGTTTTATGTTCAATCAATATACAAAAAAAAACCGTGATTTCTGATCACCGGTTTTCTAAACAGTGAAACATCGCATTTAGTTCACCCGCTGCAGAGCCGGTTTCCATGCTCTGGAACATATACGGCTGACTGGGAAAAAGCTTTCTCCTGCTCTTCCCCGGGGAAAAAACGAATCGAGGGAAACAGGCCCTGTGAACGGGTAAATACGTGTATATTGTCTGAAGAATAAGGAAGGTGCCGCTCTTATTTCCTCCAGTTTTTCAGCTCGCCGTTTTCAAAATACAGGGTCACATTGCGGTATGACCATACCTCCATGGTTTTGTCCAGCTCGTGATAGCGGTCAACGTTCAGAGGCTTACCCCAGCTGTCGTATACCATACTTCTGTTCATTCCCCGCCATATGGCCCCCCGGGCAATTTTCTCACCCATTTCGCGGCCATAGCGTTTCACCAGGATCTCTTCTCTGGTGCTGTCGCCAGAAACCTCCTGATGCGACACTTCTTCAGGATGTTCCCTGGCCCAGGCTTCCTGCACCTTTTTTTCGGTCTCTTCCGTAAAACGGGTCTGATCTATCCGGATATATCCACTGACTCCCTTATATTCCGCCAGATAATAATCTCCGAATTCCGAATAGATCCTCACCTTTTCACTGGCCGGAATGATCATCAATACGGAGCTCAGGTTTTCCATATCCTCGAAAAGCCTCGTCCCCGAAAGGGTGACCACATAATATGCATCTTCATTGCCGGCGCTACTGGTATCGGGGGTTTCCTGTGCGGAAACCGAAAACCAGCAGCCCGTTATGATTCCTGTCAGTAATACCAGTATGTTTTTCATGATCGGATGAACTATGTGTACACCAAATACCGCTCAAAAACCATACCATACCCGATTACTCTATTAGTCTGAATATCATATAATTAACAGGGTAGAGCCAGACTGTCCCGGTGCCGGAAATTGTGAAAAACCGGGAATTTTATTATCTTTGTATATCAATGATCTTTCCGGAAGGATGCACCGGTTCAGCTTGAGTCCCTTCCGAACCAATTGGTCCTGAACCTTTCCAGGCATCTTCCAGAATATTATTAATGAAAATCAAGGAATCTTTCTATGAAATATAAAGGTGATACCCATTCTGTTGCTATCAGTTTAAAATCAAAAAAAATACTCAGGCAGATCCTGAAGGAAAATCCCAAGCTCGAGAAGATACTCAGGGAAACGGAAAGCCCGGCTGAAGTGACTGCAAGGATCAGGGAATGGGTCATGAACTGGATGGAAGATCACCCAGCAGCGCTGAAATTTTATAGCGGAAGGGAAAATCCACGAAGTATATTCGAAGAACTGCAATGGGATGAGATTGCCGCCATTAGGATACTGGATTATCTTGATCATGCAGGAACGGTCATTCCCGACCTGAACCAGCATGGAAAGGAGATTGAAAATGACCCTTTCCGTCTGATGATGCTGGCTTACCGGAAAGGAACGGGAGGAGCAAAACCGGCCTTTTTCCTTGACATGCTCCATCTGTTCAGACAGTTCAACGGGAAAAAGGTAAGGGAAATACCCCACAGGGAAAAAGTAAAGGAATGGATGGAACGTTATCCCTCGGGACTTGATCCGGAGATCATCAAACTTCGTGAACAGAACAGGGACCGTATTCTGAACATCATCATCGACCGGATGGAAAAGGGACTGGTGTCCGACCATAAATATGTTTTCCCTCCGAATATCAACAGGCGCGAGAAGCTGAACATTGCCAGAAAGTGGTGGAACGAACGCCTTTTCCATCTTAGATTTGCCGTACGTTCTCCCCGGTTGCTGCAGGAAATGCTCGGTGGGACCCTGGAACCCGAAACCATGGAAATACTTGAAAAAGCCCGCGAGGCAGGTATTCCCACCTTTGTGAATCCCTATTACCTTTCCCTGTTGCTGGTGAACGAGCCTTTCAAATACCAGGGCATTGACCAGGCGATCCGCGATTATGTGATATACAGCCGGGAACTGGTGGATGAATTCGGTGAAATCGTGGCATGGGAAAAGGAAGATGTGGTGGAACCCGGCATTCCCAACACGGCCGGTTTTATTCTGCCTTCCAGGCACAATGTTCACCGGCGGTACCCCGAGGTAGCCATCCTGATCCCCGATACCATGGGAAGAGCATGCGGTGGCCTGTGCTCATCCTGCCAGCGCATGTACGACTTTCAGAGGGGCCATCTGAATTTCAACCTCGACGAACTGAAACCCGAAGAAAAATGGCCCATACGGCTGATCCGTCTTATGGAATATTTCCGTAACGACTCACAACTCAGGGATATACTCATCACCGGAGGCGATGCCCTGATGAGTACCGACAAGTCGCTGGAAAAAATACTCGATGCCGTTTACGAAATGGCACGGGCTAAGAAAAAAGACAATCTATCCAGAAAAGAAGGAGAAAAATATGCCGAAATGATCCGCATAAGGCTGGGTACCAGGCTTCCCATTTATCTTCCCCAGAGAATCAGCCCCGAGCTGGTATCCCTGCTGAAGGCCTTCAGGGAAAAAGCCATGAAAATAGGCATCCGGCAATTTGTCATACAAACCCATTTTGAGTCGCCCCTGGAGATCACTCCCGAATCAAAGCTTGCGGTGGAACGCCTGCTGTCGGCAGGATGGATTGTAACCAACCAGCTTGTTTTTACAGCAGCCGCATCGCGCAGGGGACATACGGCCCGGTTGAGACAGGCTCTGAACGATATCGGAGTGCTGGCATATTATACTTTCACGGTTAAAGGTTATATGGAGAACAGCCATAATTTCGCCACCAATTCCCGGGCCGTGCAGGAACAGGTGGAGGAAAAATCCCTGGGCGTTCTTCAGGGGGAACAGGAAGAATGGCTTGACGAGCTGAATGAAACGGAAAATATCCGCCGCTCTGTTGACCGGATCAGGGAACAGGCAGGAATCCCCTTTCTGGCTACCGACAGGAATGTGCTGAACCTGCCGGGAGTAGGAAAAAGTTTGACCTTCCGAACGATTGGGATAACACGCCACGGAAGAAGAATCCTTTCCTTCGATCATGATCATTCACGCTGGCACAGTCCCATTATCAAAAAAATGGGAAAGGTGACCATTATCGAATCCAAGCCCATAGCCAGATACCTGGAACAACTGGAAGATATGGGCGAGGATCCTGAAGAATACCGGAATATCTGGGGCTATTCCCTGGGAGTGACCGAAAACAGGGCTTCGGTGTTCAATTACCCCGAATATGAATTTCCGGTTACCGGCGAACTAACCAATCTGAAAATCGAATAATTTTTTGTTTTTTTGATGTTACGTATCAGAAAAACAAAAAATGAATCCCATCCCTGAAAAAAACACCTTAGCATTGCACGTACAGAATGATTTCCCCTCCCTGCAGAGAAAGCGCCGGGGAAAGCAGGTAATCTATTTCGACGGGCCGGCAGGCACCCAGGTACCGCTGGCAGTAATCCACGCCATATCAGACTATTACAGGAAATACAACGCCAACTCGCACGGCTGTTTCGACACCAGCCGGGAAACCGACAACATGGTGCTGGAAACCAGAAAACTGCTGGCCACTTTTCTGGGAAGTTCTTCCTGGAAAACCATCTCCCTGGGGGCGAACATGACCACGTTGAACTATTCCCTCAGCAAAGCCATCAGGCGTTCACTGGAACAAGGCGACGAGATCGTCATCACCCAGCTCGATCATGAAGCCAACCGGGGACCCTGGTTGGAACTGGAAAAAACGGGAATACGGGTTAAGGAAGTGCGCATCCACCAGAACGGCACCCTCGACCTGGACGATCTGGCCCGGAAGATTACCCGTTCCACCCGCCTGGTGGCTGTGGGAATGGCATCCAACGCCCTTGGAACCGTGAACGATATGCACCTGATCCGGAATCTTACCCGTCAGGCAGGAGCCTGGCTGCTGGCCGATGCCGTGCACTACGCACCGCATTTCCCCATACATGTGGAAGAACTGGATGTAGATTTCCTGTTGTGTTCGGCCTACAAATTTTACGGCCCGCATGCAGGAATTCTGTATACCCGCGAAGGATTGCTCGACCAGCTGGAGCCCGACAGGCTGAAAACACAGGATCAGCAGGCTCCCTTCCGGATCGAAACGGGCACTCCCAACTTCGCCACCATTGCCGGTGTGGGCGAAACCATCAGGTACCTGTCTGGTATAGGATCCGGAGTTTCACTGAGAGACCGGCTGGTTTCGGCCATGGAAAAGATCGGATCGCATGAACAGGAGCTGGCCCTGAAACTGTATCACGATCTCAGATCCAGGCCCGGCGTCAAAATATACGGTCCTCCGTTTGAAAAATACAAACGCACTCCCACCCTGTCATTTACGGTGGAGGGAAAAACAGCCCGGGAAGTGGCCTGTTTCCTGGGAGAACGGGGCATCTATGTATGGGATGGAGATTTTTATGCACGCAGACCCGTTGAGGTTCTGAACCTTCTTAACCAGGGCGGGCTGATCAGGATCGGCATGTCAATGTACAATACCGGCAAAGAAGTGGAAAGGCTTACAGAAACATTGAACGAACTGTTCAAAACCATTTGACCGGATCATATCCTGGTAAAAACGAAGAGGAATCATGACAGGGAAAGAAAAATCATAAGGAAAAAATACAGGCAGGAAGTCAATGATAACACCCCATGGTTAAAAACACACATCATGCATAAGCCCCCACACCAGATGCTGGTTATTTTCGGAGCCTCGGGCGATCTTACCCGGAGGAAGCTCATCCCGGCCCTTTTCGACCTTCACCGGCAGAACCTGCTGCCCGGCCATTTCGTTATAATGGGCTCGGGCAGAACGGGACACACCGATGAATCGTTCCGCGATCTTTTCAGGGAATCTCTTGAAGAAAAAGATCGGGATGCTGCTGCATCCTTCCTGCAACAGTTGTTCTACCACCCCGCCGATCAGAAATCGAAAGAAGATTTTGCCGCCCTGGCGAAAAAAATGGAAACTCTGGACAAACAGTGGAAACTGAACGGAAACCGGATTTTTTACCTGGCCACCCCGCCGGGTCAGTATATACCCATTGCCTGCCAGCTGGCCGGGCAGGGACTGAACCAGGAAAAAGAAACGGATGGCTTCACCCGGATGATCATTGAAAAACCTTTCGGTCACGATCTGAAATCGGCTCAGGCCCTGAACCGGAACCTGAAGAAGCACTTTGGGGAACACCAGCTGTATCGTATCGATCATTACCTGGGAAAAGAAACCGTGCAGAATATCCTGGTAACAAGGTTTTCCAACGGAATCTTCGAGCCTCTGTGGAACCGCAATTACATTCACCACGTAGAGATCACATCGGCCGAAGATATGGGAGTGGAAAGCCGGGGTACCTATTACGAACAATCAGGCGCCCTGCGGGACATGATCCAGAACCACCTTTTGCAACTGGTTTGCCTGGTCGCAATGGAACCTCCCACGGTCATCGAACCGGGAGCCATCAGGAACGAAATGCTGAAAGTGCTGCAGTCGTTACGACCCTATACAGAAGCTGAAATACCAAAATATGTGATCCGCGGACAGTACATGGCATCACGGGTACGCAGGAAGTATCTTACAGGATACCGGGAGGAGAAGGGTGTGGATCCCGTTTCGCGGGTGGAAACCTATGTGGCCATGAAATTCTACATTGACAACTGGCGGTGGGGAGGGCTCCCCTTCTATATCAGGACCGGCAAAAGGCTTCCCCTCAAAGTAACGGAAATTGTCATCCATTTCAAACCCACCCCGCACAAGCTTTTCAGAAAAGAAGAGGACAATTGCAGCACCTGCAACCAGCTGATCATCCGGATCCAGCCCGATGAGGGCATTCTCCTGAAGTTTGCCATGAAGATCCCGGGCGCCGGCTTCCACGTTCAGGATGTAAACATGGATTTCCATTATTCCGATCTTTCTTCCGCTCACCTGCCCGATGCCTACGAAAGGCTCCTGCTCGACGCCATGAACGGCGACGCTACCCTGTTCAGCCGGAGCGATGTGGTGGAAGCCGCATGGGCTTTCGTTGATCCTATCCTCAGAGCCTGGGAATCGAATCACGACAATCCCCTGCACGGATACCCCTCGGGAACCTGGGGGCCCGATGTAGCCGACTACCTGATTGAAGAACCGGCCATTACCTGGAGATATCCCTGCCGGAACCTGTCGGAAGACACCAATTACTGTGAATTATGAAAGCCCCTCCAACCCACGCCCCTCACACCAGGGTATTTCACGATCCTGAAGAAACGGCCGGCCAGCTGGCCGGTTTTCTGCTGGCTCTGATAGGAAAAAGACTTGCGGAAAGTGAAAATTTCTTTATGGCCGTATCGGGAGGAAGTACACCACTCCTGCTCTTCCACCGCCTGGCCCATGCAGGCGGTCGAATCCCCTGGAACCGCATCCACCTGTTCTGGGTTGACGAACGATGCGTACCCCCCGGTCACCCCGAAAGCAATTACGGGCAGGCACAGCAAGTCTGGCTGCAAAAGATCACCATGCCGAGGGAGAACATCCACCGGATGCGCGGAGAAGATGATCCTGTAATTGAAGCACAGAGGTACGGCCGTGAGATCGAAAATATTCTACCCAAAAAGAAAGGTTTGCCGGCCTTCGATGTTGTTCTGCTGGGACTGGGAAACGACGGGCATACGGCCTCCCTTTTCCCCGGAGACAATGATTCTTTGATTTCGGAAAAGAGCTGTCTGGCCATACGTCATCCACAAACCGGTCAGAACAGGATTACCCTGACCCCCCGCATCATCAACCGCTCGAAAATTGTATGTTTTCTGGTTACCGGAAAGGAAAAAGCAGCACCAGTTCAGTTCATTCTTGAAAATTCACCTTCATCGGAAAAATTTCCGGGATCGTATATCCGGCCGGAAGAAGGGGAACTTTACTGGTTCCTCGATGCCGGTGCAGCCGGTAGGATTCCGGCATGAGACAGAAGGGGTTTCAGCTATTCATACCGAACCCAGAATTCCCCTGATCTGTTCTTCGCTGTTGAGACCCGAAATGCCCCATATCCGGTTACCTTTCAGGCGCAATCCAACCAGTCCGTTGTAAGGATCATTCATCATATGATATTCCCCTTCCCGGAATCCGGTTTTCGTGAAACGGTAATACGCTTCCAGGATCTCCCTGCATTCACCCGGCTTTTCTTTCTCCAGCAGAAAAAGTGTGAACCTGTCATCGCCTTCCTCATACTGAACCGCAAAAACATCGGAAAGGAATTCATGGCCCATGAAATTTTGAGAAATGAAGGTTTCTGTCCGGGGCAACCTGTTTTCAGAAGGAAACAGGCTCAGGGCAACAGGAAGGGATGGTTCCGGATCGATGTTTCCGGCCACTTTTCGGGCAATTTCCTGAATAAACCGTTTGGTTTCCGCATCCTCGTCATGGCTCATGATTTTCACATAGAACCGGCCAGCCACGAAGTTCAGGGTACTTCCCTCCTGGTACCCTTCCGCACCCACATCAACAAAATGGAAATCAGGATACCGTTCCTGGCTGTATATTCCGTATGCATGCACCGGCGTGGCATGCCGGTATAATTCCACCTTCACGGGGGCACCCCCGCCCCGGGAATACTCGGCAATATGCAAGTCGACAAAATCATAGCTGAGATAGGCATCGGCTCCCCCGTTGATATAATCCCACAGGTTACCGGGCTGGTAAACAGGGTAATCGAAGACGATATCGTATCCGTCCACCTCAGGAAAAATGCCTTCCACACCTGTTTCCTGTGCCCTTGCCGAATTCCCTGTCCACAGGAGGATGCATCCAATAAACACAAAGGTTTGTTTCATCATTTTGGAAAAAATTAAGCAATAAACAGATCTGCAGGCACATCTTTCCATCTGGCCACCCTGCTTATCCTCTCCGCCACCTGATATCCCCTGCGGCATGTCACCGTGCATTCGGCACAATCGCTGCAGGGTTCGGAAGGCAGATCGAGCGAGGCGACCAGTTCTCTGGCTTCAGCGTAGGCACGGTACCCGTAAGTATACATATAGCCCCGCATCAGATCGGGAATGGAAAGCCCTTTGCTGCACTGGCCCAGGCAATCGTTGCAGCCGAGGCAAAAAAGCGATGCCTCATGCTGAGCCAGGCGCAGATCTTTCATCTCATCGTCTGACAGGTGAAGATTCTCCATTACCGAGAAAGATTCCTCCAGTTCATTGAAACTGGTATATCCGGGGATGGACGTATGAATATTGGGATTGAGCAATGCCCATTTCAGGGCGGCTTTTACATTGATGGGCTGGGTGCGGTCGTTGTCGAAAAAAGCGCCTGCCATCGTTTTCATGGCGATCAGGCCGATGCCTGCTGCCGCTGCTTTTTCCAGTGCATGGTTCATCTCCTTCCAGTCGGCCATCTGAAAATTGTACGAGGTAAGGACTACATCGTAAAAACCGCTTTCAGCCGCTTCATCAATCACCTCGGGCATGTTCTGGTGGGTTGAGAAACCAATGAAACGGGCTTTCCCTTCTTGTTTGATCTGTTCAAGTTTTTTCAGCAGGGGTTCAAAAGTAACTGACTGCCTGCTCGACAGGCCGTGCACGTGCAGAATGTCCACATAATCCATCTGCAGCCTCTCCAGGCTGATGTGGAACATCCGTTCAAATTCTTCCGGATCGGTGTCGGAAGTTAGATCACCGGTCTGACGGTCCTTTCCTGTTGGACCCACCTTGGTACCCACGATGAATGAATCGCGCGGGTAATCCTGCAATACCTCCCCCAGCATTCTTTCGTTATTGCCCCGCTGGTAGCCGTGGGCCGTGTCAAACAGTGTCACGCCTTTTTCCAGGGCTGCCCGTACCAGGTTCGGATTATCAGCACGCATCACCCCCATGCTGACCACCGGTATTTGCAGACCGGTCCGTCCCAGGGTCCGGTAAACCAGTTTGCCTTCCGTCTGAGACGCTGAAGAGGCCAGCACCGTCTTACCCATCATAACTCCGGAAGCCCCCAGAGCGGCCGATTTAAAGAAATTCCTTCTGTCCATGTTCTTATGTATTTATTTATCAACCTGCATATTATGGCGGAAATTTATATAAAAAACGTTTTCATCCGATCAGAATTGCCCAATCATGTGTCTTTCTTTTTATAACATGCTGTTTTAGTGTTGTGTGCAGAATAATTTGTACTGGTTACAAATAATATTTCGCCTCCCCGTTACAAACTGCATTTCTTTCTATCTTTACCTGGAGAAATTTTTTTTATATGGGAACCATCAAGCAGGAGCATTTTATCAAAGCCCCGGCAGAAGATATCTATAACGCCCTGGTCAATCCGTTTGCCATTGAGCTGTGGTCGGGTTATCCGGCCCGGATGTCGGAAGAGGCAGGCAGTGAGTTCGAGATCTGGGATGGAGACATTGCCGGCCGGAACCTGAATTTTGAAAAAAACCGGATGATCCGGCAGGAATGGTACTTCGGCGAACAGGAAGAATCGTCGGTGGTAACCATCAGGCTGTATGAAGAAAAGAAAGGCACCCGTATCAAGCTGGAGCACACGCATGTGCCCGACAGTGAAATGGAAGAGATGGAAAACGGCTGGAAGAGGTATTACTTTGGTGCCCTGAAACATTATTTTGAGGAGTAACCCTCACACCCGGATCCCGATCATAATGATATCATCCACCTGATCCAGCGGGCCTTTCCATTCATGGAACGTACGGTCGATTACCCGGTACTGTTCATCCATTCCCTCCTCCTGGATATCCAGCAGGAGCTGTTTCAGGTTCCTGGAAAGGAATTTTTTCCCTTCCGGCCCGCCGAACTGGTCAACATACCCGTCGGAAAAGATATAAAAGGAATAGCCGGGTTGATAAGTAAGGGTATGGCAGGTAAAGGGTTTCTGTTCCTTGGCTGAGATCCCGATGGGCATTTTTTCAGCTCTTATCTGTTTCAGAATGTACCGGTCGTTTTTCAGATCCCCGTTATTCTTCTCAAATCCTTTCACCTGTGCCGCATTTTTGTTCTTTTCACTCCCGGAAAGCGGCCTTACCATATAGAGCGGATTGTAGGCCCCGGCATACTTAACCGTTTGTTTCCCTTTGTCAAATACCAGCACCGCCACATCCATTCCGTCTTTTGTTTCGTTTTCCTTGCCCGTTTGTTTCAGGGAGCTCATCACCAGCTCTCTGAGCTGGTTCAGAATGCTGTCGGGTTCCAGAACATGAAAAATATTCACAATCTCATTCAGGAAAGAGATGCCCAGCATGCTCATGAAGGCTCCGGGCACTCCGTGACCAGTACAATCGGCAGCCACCACCACGATTTTTTCATCCTTCTGTGATATCCAGTAAAAATCGCCGCTCACAATATCCCTGGGGAGAAAATAGATAAAGTGTTCGGGAAAATGCTCGGCCAGGATCCGTACCGATGGAAGCAACGCCTGCTGGATACGGCTGGCATAGTGAATACTGTCGGTAATTTCTTCTTTTTGCTTCACCACTTCGGCCGTACGTTCCGCAACAATACCCTCCAGCCTGATCTTTTCCCTCACCAGCCGGCGGGCATTCAGGCGGACGATCAGGGTAACCACCAGCACCGCCAGAACAATATAACCCAGAAAAGCCACCACGGTCTGGTACCAGGGCGGCTGAATAACAAAAGCAAATGAGGCAACCTCACTTTCATTCCCGTATATGTTCCGGGCTTTTACCTCAAAAGTATAATGTCCCGGAGCCAGGTTATAGAATGGGAAGCCGGTCACCCTGCTCCAGGCCGACCATTCGCTCTGCTGGGAACCCAGCAAACGGTAACTGTACTCTATCTTTTCAAATTCTTCGAAAAACGGCGCCACCCATTCAATATCAAGATTCCTGAAACTGAAGGGAAAAACATATTTGAATTCCTCATTCTGTTCCGGTCCTACAATCCGCTCTCCTGTTTCACTGACACGGAAATTGGAACCGTAAAACACCACACTGTCCTGATTCACCCTCACCCTCCGGATCAGGGTATGGAATGGCTGGGCATAATATTGCCGTTCCGGATGAAACTTCCTTGCCAGTTTTTCATCGAAAGAAAACAAACCATCAGACCGTCCGAACCACACCAGGCTGTCACGATCGGGATAGATAGCATCTACCCACCGGTCAAAACGGGCCAGGGATACACTATCAACATCCCATCCCTGATCATCTTCCGATGGGCTGATCTTCATCACTTTATGAATCCTTTCCTCGGCAGTTACCTGATACAGGAATACCCAGTAATTATTTTCCCGGTCGGCTTTTACACGGAAAACTCCGTACCGGCCGTTATGCATCGGTTCAGGGAAACTGGTATCGGGCTCGAACACATCTTTTTCCCTGTTGAAGCGGTAAATTCCCTCCCGGGTAGCCAGCCTCCACCCATCGCCATAGGAAAATATTTCGTTTTCTTTCATCATGGGCAGGCCGTCATCGGTGGTATAATGTACCAGCGTGGTATCACCGTCCTGAAAAGAATAATGATAGATCCCGTTCACATAGGTACCTGCCCACACCGAACCGTCGGGATCAAAAGAGATACTCCGCACTTCGTTCATGATCCCCTGTACCTTATGATACCACCATAACCCGTCCTGGTATTTGATGATATTGAGTCCCCCGTTGTCGCCAACCAGTAAATATTCAGGAAAATCGGGATCCACATGCAGATGGAAAGCGGGAATGATTGCGTTCTCATCCACTCTTCCCCTCACCTGCCGGTCGAACCAGATCACCCGTTTCTCGTCGGTAATATCGTATATCCCACCGAGGGAACCCACCAGAAGATGCTCTTTGCCGGTTCCCGGATTTGTCCACCGGGCAAATGACCATGCCTCATTGATCGGATCCTCGCCGAAAAGGACCGGAACCGGAAGAGATCCTTCCCTGATGGCATATACTCCGTTAAATGTAGCCACATACAGCACTCCCCGGAACCGGATAATATCCATTACAAACCCTTTCAGACCCGACAGTTCATCAAACTTCCTGACAGGAATGTGATAATCCACCCTGGTAAGGCCTTCATTCATAGCCAGCCACAGAGGCGAGGCCAGTGTATTATCCTCACAGGTATATGCCGAAATAATGGTGTGATCCTGAAGCCCGTTTTCACCGGTCAGGTGGTTCACCGCCCTAAGGTTCTCATCCAGTATGATGGCTCCGTTATACAGTGTGGTAAAAGCATACCATCCTCCGGCAAGGGGCACACCGTGGTACAGGGTTCCCGATTTGAACAGCTCGTTCACGGCAGGATCGATGATATTTTTTCCCACTTCGCCGGTAAGGGGATGAAAAGAATACAAACCGCCGGAACCCGTTCCCACCAGCAGCTGATCATCCACCCAGGGCAACAGTACAAAAATGTTTTTATGAATAAAAAAATCACCTCCGCGAACCGGCACTACTGAATCTCCCTTCAGTTCAAGCAAACCCTTTACATAATTGCCTATAAAAACCCGCCCGTTGATTCCGAAACTGAAATTGCTGGCAGCAGGAAGGGAAAGCACATGCACCGAATCATGATCGTATATGAACAATTTTTCGGCAGCACTGAAAAAAACAGAATCGCCCAGGCAGAATGTTCTCCATACGTGCTGGGCAAATCCCTGCTGGGATGAATCGAGCTTCCCGATCAGTGAACGGTAAGTCATCCTCCCCAGATCATCGGGTTCCAGGTATCCGAATTCTCCGATAGCTCCCACATAGATCGTACCCCGTCTATCCCTGGCCAGCGATTTGACGGAAGAATTATTCGGCAGGCTGATCTTATGCCATGTTTTTCCGTCATATTCGATCACCCCGTCATCATTATTCCCCAGGTAGATCACCCCCCGGTCGTCCTGCAAAACGGCCCAGTTCTGTTCCGCAGCACTCATCATGGCCGGAGTATAATTTGTTACAATGGGTAAGCCGTTTCTGTTGATCTGTGACCGGACAGCAATGAACGGACACAGCAGAACCATCAGAAGCAGAGTATGTTTCATAGGAATAACCTGATCGGATCACATGAAATATGAAGTTAAATATACAATCAGAAATCTTATTAAAAAAGTATTTTCCCTTCCGGTGTTTCAGCCGTCAGGGGCTTCCCTCAGGCACAGCGGAATCTGGCCGGTGTTTTCTTTCCTGTTCAGTCGAAAAATGCTTAATTTTCCCAAAGAAAACTCCCCTGGATCTTTTTTCGTATAATGAAAAATCATATCTCTGCCGGGTGAATCCATGGTCTGAAAATATCAGCACGCGAATACTGAGAATCTTCCTGTTCGTTTGGTCTGCTGCTGTAATATATCCGAACGACCTGCTTTCCCAGGGATTTTCTGAAAAACATACCTTACGGCTTCTCTCGTCCACCCCCGAAGCGCTGATCATAGAAAACCTCCCGGGCGAAATCGGCTTCATCACCGTGGAAGCAGCCGGAAATCCCTTTACCCGGATCCGGATACCGGGTTACCTGCACAATGACCGGCCGGGCAAACCCGAACTGCCTGTTGTTCGCGCCTCAGTGGAGATACCGCAGGAAGCAGGAATGGAGATCATAATACTGGATAAAGACTCCCTGATCATCCCGCTGACGGAGAAAGGATACCCCCACCCCCTTTATCCTTCACAACCCAGCATACGGAAGAATGCCCCGCAGAACGACAGGCCCTTTTATTTCGACAGCCTGACATACCGGCAAAACCGTTTTACGGATGACAGTCTCATCAGGGTTGAACCCATGGGCATCATGCGGGGAAGCCGGCTTGCAAGGATTACTGTTTCCCCTTTCCGCTACCATCCGGTGAAACATCTCCTGGTCGTTTATACACGCCTGGAATTTGAGATCCGTTTTAGCCATCCCAACCATATAATGACCAGGAACAAAAAGAAAAAATATTATTCCCCACTGTTCGAGCCCCTGCTGAAAAAATCACTGAATTATGAAGCTCCGGCAGTAAAAACGGAAGAACAGCCCGTGTCAGAAACCTACGTTATTCTGGCCGACAGTATGTTCCGTGATGCCCTGGCCCCCCTGGTGGAATGGAAAACAAAAAAAGGGTTCCGGGTAATTGAATTGTACATTGGAAAACCGGAAACCGGTAAAACGCCTGAAGAATTCAAATCCAGCCTCAGCCAGCTGTATCATAACCCGCCTGAAGGAACCGCCCCGCCGGGATTCCTCCTCATCGTGGGCGATGTTAACCAGATCCCTTCCTCAGCCGGCACCGGCCATATAACCGACCTGTATTATGCCTGTTACGACGGGGAGGGAGATTACCTTCCCGAACTGTTTTACGGCCGTTTTTCCGCCAATACGGAAGAGGAACTGATCTCCCAGATAGAAAAAACCCTGGAATACGAACAGTATCTATTCCCCGATCCCTCTTTTCTGGATGAAGCAGTCATGATCGCCGGAGTGGATAACACTTACGCTTCCCTGCACGGAAACGGTCAGATCCGCTACGGAACAGATTATTACATCAACAGTGCCCATGGCATCACGTCTCATACATACCTGTATCCCGAATCGGGTTCTGCATCGGAAACCATCAAAACGCACCTCGGAAACGGCGTGGGTTTTGTCAATTATACCGGTCACGGGCAGTACGACCGGTGGGAGAATCCCGTATTCAGTATATCCGATATCCCCTCTCTGACCAATACACACCGCTACCCCCTCATAATAGGGAACGGCTGCGCCACCAACCGGATGGAACATTACGCCTGCCTGGGGGAAGCCCTTCTTCGTGCCCCGGAAAAAGGAGCCCTGGGGTACATCGGATGCAGCAACGATTCATACTGGGACGAGGACTATTACTGGGCTGTGGGGGTGGGTACCATTGTATCCCATCCTCTGTATGAAGAAACCGGCCCGGGCATGTACGACAAGGTTTTCCATGAAGGAAACGAATCGGAAAACTCCTGGGCACCCGCACAGGGACAGATGGTATTTGCCGGAAACATGGCTGTTCTGGAAGGCAGCCCACGCCACGCAAAATACTACTGGGAAATTTACCACCTCATGGGCGATCCATCCCTCATGCCATATTTTTCCGTCCCCGAACAACTCACAGCCTCTTTTCACAGCCATGTACCTGTCGGAACATCCTATCTCAACGTGCTGACCCTCCCCGGAGCGTATGCAGCCCTTTCGTCAGGGACCCAACTGCTGGCAGCCGCCCACGCCGGAGAAGACGGTCTGGCTGTTCTGCGCTTCGAATCCCTTACACAGACCGATACCCTGGATCTGGTGATCACGGCACAGAACCGTCAGCCCCTGTTCGATACCCTGATGGTAAGCGATCCCAATTCCGTATTCCTTTCCCTGGAAAGCTGGTTTGTACGCGATACTTCGGGAAACAGCGACGGGATCATGAATCCGGGAGAAGATATCGGGCTGGGGATCACTCTCCGCAATCTCGGCATGGAAGAAGCCGCTCCGGTTCATCTCAGCCTGCACACTGCCGACACTCTGATCAGCCTCATCGATTCGCTGGATACGATACCTTCTCTGCCAGGCCAGGCTTCCATTACCCTGGATACCGCCTTTCGCTTCGTGGTGCCCGAAAAAGTACCCGTTGAACACTTGATACGGTTTCAGTTGATCACCACCGATCAAAAAAACCGTGTTTTCGAACATTTCATCGACCTGGTGGTACATACACCCGATCCGTTCATCGAAAGGATGCTGATTAACGACTCCCTGCAGGGCAATCTGAACCGGCGGATCGACCCTGGAGAAACTTTTGAATTACAGGTGCAAGCAGGTAATCAAGGCTCCGGA
The DNA here is from genome assembly GCA_011049175.1 of Bacteroidota bacterium. Classification (GTDB taxonomy): domain Bacteria; phylum Bacteroidota; class Bacteroidia; order Bacteroidales; family VadinHA17; genus HyVt-105. Next base: position 22,564 of record DSCJ01000088.1, read on the forward strand.
TCGCTCCAACATCCCGTTTTAACCGTTCAACCGGGAAATGATATCAGTCTTCTCAGTTCTGCCACAGTTTCTTTCGACAGTCTGGGACCCGGCGATACCATTCATGCCTCTTTTCTGCTCGAGGCAGCAGCGGAAATGGAGAAGGGAAGTCGGATTGACTTTGTAATTACCTGGGGATCTGAATATTACAACACTGAAGCCGGTCTCTCCCGGTATGCCGGGATCCCTTACGAAGACTTTGAAACGGGCGACCTGCTGCAGTTCTCCTGGCAAAACGATCCTGTCCATCCCTGGGAGCTAACTACCGAACAGCCCGGAGAAGGCCGTTTTTCACTGCAATCGGGAGCCATTACCCACGGACAATCGACCGGCATGGAACTGACCCTGTACTTCCCTGAAAATGACACCATCGTTTTCCTTCGCCGGGTATCATCGGAATATCATTATGATTTTCTGAGAATACATATTGACGGGGTGATGAAGGAAGAATGGTCGGGGGAGTTACCCTGGGATGAGGCGAAGATCCCGGTACCCTCCGGCCTGCATACCCTGAAATTCACCTATTCCAAAGACTTCAACACCACCAACGGCAGTGACAGGGCATGGATCGACAGGATCATCTTCCCACGGGCAGTGCACCGAATGGCCGGAACGCTCACCGCCGATGAGACCACCGGTAACGGAAACCAGACGGTCGAAGCGGGAGAACAGGTCACTGTACTGGCCGGCCTGGATAACCCCGGCATAACCGGCGGGTATCCGGTAACGGCGCGGCTGTCAGCGGATGAACCCCTCATCATACTGCATGACAGCATATGGGAATTCCCGGAAACAATCACTCCCGATAACCAGCCGCTGGAGGCAAGATTTGCCATTGAAACCGATCCTCTGATCCCCGACGGGTACACGATTCCACTGGTGATCACCCTCACCGACAGCTCAAGGGGTTCATGGGAATATTATGCTGAAATGACAGTCAATGCCCCTTCGCTGGAGATAACGGAGGTATGGTGGAACGACAGCATTACAGGAAACGGAAACGGACAGCTCGACCCCGGAGAAACCATGAATTTTCACGTGGTCATCCGGAATACCGGGCATGACGTGGCAGGTCAGTCGACATTCTTTCTGGATACACATCCCGAACACGGAACACCCGTCACATTTCTGAATGATACGACACAACTCCAGTTCCTTGCCGCCGGCAACTCGCAAACGGTGGTATTCCCTATGGAAGCCGCAACCGGCGTTACCGACCCCCTGATCCCTTTCCTGCTCAGGCATATCGAACCGGGCGATACCCTGCTCGGCACCTGGTACAAATCGCTGGGCCATCCCTGTGAGGATTTTGAAACGGCAGGTTTCGACAAATTCCCCTGGATCACAGAGGATGCCGGGCACTGGATGATCACGCCGGGTTTGCCGGCTGAAGGCAGGTATTCCGCCAATTCGCCCTCAACAGAACATAGCGCGAAATCATCGCTGCGCCTGGTGGTTGAAAACCGGGAAAACGGAGATATTCTCTTTTTCAGGAAGGTGTCTTCAGAACAGAAATACGACTTTCTGGAGTTTCACCTGGACGACATCCTGGTCGAGCAATGGTCGGGGGAAATGGACTGGGCAGCCGAAACGTATCCCCTGCCGGGGGGAATCCATACCCTGACCTGGACCTACGCCAAAGACGGCTCCCTCAGCGCCGGAGATGACCGGGCATGGATCGACTACGTGGTGTTGCCTTACACAAGCGAAGCAGTGCATGTCGATCTGGAAACGGCCGGATTTCGTTATCCGGAAAACGATTCCCTCCTGGGTACGGATGAACGGATCTGCATCGGTGTAGTCAACCACAGCAGCATTCCGCTCAGCAACATTCCGGTAAGCTATGCCGTCGACCGGGGCATGCCGGTATCGGAACTCATAACAGAAACCATACAGCCCGGAGATACCTGCTGGCACGAATTTACGGGTACGGTCGACCTGTCGCCCGTGGGAAGCTATGAACTGACAGCCTCTGCAGGGTATCCGCACGACTGGTACCCGGCAAACGACTCCTGCCGGACCATTCTCGAAAACCTGTCGCCCGAATACATAAACCCTGCGCAAAGCCGGCCCGGACTGTTCCTGTTCCCGCAACCGGCACAGGATATGTTGCACATCACATTCACAGCTACCGGAAGCAACCCGGTGGTTTTTCTGGTAACCGATATAACCGGGAGGGTCAGGATTACCAGAAACATGAAACCGGTTTATGGAAAAAACAGCCATACTTTGTATCTTCGCACCCTGGAACCCGGGGTATATATTTTGCATTACAGGGAAGATTCCATCACGCAACATGCCGTTTTTCTCAAGGAATAACGCCAACGCCCGGGGCCGGACAAACATTTCGGGTGTGAGCCATTACATTCATCAGCTGATCAGGGAAGGAGAACACCAGCAACTGGATTTCAAATACGGCATTACCGATTCCAGAAAAATTGCCCGGACCTTTTCCGCTTTTTCCAACACCCGCGGAGGCAGGCTTCTGATCGGGATCAAGGACAATGGAAACGTTTCGGGGGTAAAAACCGAAGAGGAGTATTACATGCTGGAAGCAGCGGCCCAGCTGTATTGCCGTCCGGAAGTATCCTTCGAAGTAAAGAAATGGCAGGTAAATGAAAAAACCGTTCTGGAAGCGATCATCCCCGAAGCCCCGGAAAAACCCGTGCTGGCTCCCACAGAACAGGGCCCGTGGAAGGCTTTCATCAGAGTGAATGATCAAAACCTGGTGGCTGCCAGGGTGATCCTTAAAATATGGAATCTGGAGAACAGGAAACATGGCCTCAGCATCAAATATACCCGGAAGGAAAGAATGCTGATCGAATGGCTGGAAAAAAACGATACCATTACCCATACCCAGTTCTGCCGGTTGGCGACCCTCACCCGCAACAGTGCCGAGAACACCCTGGCGCATCTGGTGGTGCTAGGGGTCCTGTCTATGGAAGTCGGACAAAAACAGATCCTGTTCCGGCTGAATACCCCGGATGAAAAAAAATAATAAACTGAATAACCGAGCGAAAAAAATGAAAACCATCGGGTTGCTGGGCGGCATGTCGTGGGAGTCAACCGCCGAATACTACCGGATTATCAATGAAGAAATCAACCGCCGGCTGGGAGGATCGCATTCGGCATCCATCCTGATGGTTTCCTTCGATTTTCACGAAATAGAAGTCCTTCAGCACCAGGAGGAATGGAACCGGATGGAAACCCTGCTGGTAGAACAGGCCCGCAAGCTTGAACAGGCTGGTGCCGCACTGCTCCTGATCTGCACCAATACCATGCACCGGCTGGCGCCCGCGATCGAAAAGGCCATCGGCATTCCCCTGCTTCATATAGCCGATGCCACCGGCCGGGCGATCGTTCAAAAACAAATCCACACGGTAGGATTGCTGGGTACCCGGTTCACTATGGAAGGGGATTTTTACCGGAAACGCCTGGACGAACGGTTCGATCTGAATGTGATCATCCCCACCCCCGGGGAAAGGGAGGAAATCCACCGCATCATATACGGGGAACTGGTAACCGGAAAAATATGGACACCTTCCCGGGAAAAATTCATACAGGTGATCGGGTCACTGGAAAAACGCGGTGCGGAAGGTATTATTCTGGGCTGTACCGAAATTCCCCTCCTGGTAAAACAGGAACATTCCCCCCTGCCCCTGTTCGACACAACCACCCTACATGCACTGGCCGGTGTGGAAATGGCTCTGCAATAAATTTAATATAATATTAAATATATTTTAATATTATATTAATATTATTAATGATTAATTCAATTATTATTATTCTATATTTAATTATTTTAATATATTTTTTTACCTTTTTATGGATCAACCGGCTGCAGCGGTTCCTGTTTTCCATGCCGGAAGATTTTCATTAATTTTGTGATAAACATTCAACATACCATGAAACCATCTCAGGCACCTACCCGCGATGAAGCCTGGAAACTTTTCAGGCAGTACAATGAATCGGAAAGTCTTGTCAAACATGCCCTGGCAGTGGAAGGAGTGATGCGGTACATGGCCAGGAAGTACGGGGAGGATGAAGAAAAATGGGGAATTATCGGGCTGGTGCATGATCTGGATTACGAGAAATATCCCGACCAGCACTGCAAAAAAACGGAGGAGATCCTGAGGGAAAACCAATGGCCGGAGGAATATATCCATGCCGTACTGAGCCATGGATGGGGCATCGTCACCGACGTCAAGCCTGAATCGCTCATGGAAAAAGTATTATTTGCCATTGACGAGCTCACGGGTCTGGTCGTCACTTCTGCGCTGGTAAGGCCCTCCCGTTCGGTCATGGATATGGGAGCCAAATCGGTTAAAAAGAAATGGAAAGACAAACGGTTTGCCGCCGGGGTAGACCGTTCCGTTATAGAAAAAGGAGCAGAAATGCTGGGAGTGGAACTGGGCGACCTGATCACAGACACGATCATGGGCATGCGCGAAGTGGCCGCTGAAATCGGTCTGGAAGGAAATCCGCAGCAGGCATCATCCTGACAGCCATCTACCGGTTAGGACTTTCCGTTTTCTCCGTAAAGGGAACCCCCGGGCGCCGGCATTTCTTCCCTGTGAAACAACCGGCTTATGAGCAGGCAGGCCACATTCCGGTTTTATGAGGAGCTGAACGACTTCATTCCGGCAATGAGGAAAAAAAAAGCTTTTGCCCATTCCTTCACAGGAACGCCATCGGTAAAAGATGCCATTGAAAGTCTGGGAGTGCCGCATACGGAAGTAGACCTCATCCTGGTAAACGGCCGGCCGGTGGATTTTTCCTACCTGCTGACCGGCGGAGAATATGTATCGGTCTACCCCTGTTTTGAAAGTATTGATATATCGGGTGTCACCGGCTTACGCGACCGGGGCTTGCGCGTCAGCCGTTTCATTCTGGACGTGCACCTGGGCAAGCTGGCCAGGTACCTGCGGTTGTTCGGTTTCGACACCGTATATGAAAAAGATTACAACGACCGGGAAATAGCCCTCCGGAGCGTGCAGGAAATGCGCATTTTATTAACACGTGATGTGGGGTTGCTGAAACACAAAAACCTGACTCACGGATACTGGCTTCGCTCACAGAAACCCATAACACAGTTACAGGAGGTGCTGGATCATTTCGACCTGTATTCGCAGGCAAAGCCTTTCAGCAGATGCATGGCATGCAACGGGATCATTGCCCCGGTCAGCCGGCAGGAGGTGGAGGAACACATCCCTCCCCTCACCGGGAAATACGTTCAAGCGTATTCCCGTTGCACAGGGTGCGGAAAAATATACTGGGAAGGAAGCCATTATGAAAGAATGAAGGAAATGGTGGCCCGGATCCTGGGCAGAAAAAATTCTTCATACCCGTCACGACCATGAACAGAACTTTTGTGATCGGCGACATACACGGAGCATTTCTTTCCCTGCAGCAATGTTTCGAAAGAGCGGGATTTGATGCCTCGGCTGACCGGCTGATCTGCCTGGGCGATGCCTGTGACGGATGGCCGGATGTGGCCGAGGTGATGGAAACCCTTTCTTCCCTTCCCCATCTGGTGTATATTCTGGGCAACCACGACCAGTGGGCACTGGAATGGATCAGAACAGGAAACCCATCGCAGGCCTGGCTTATGCAGGGGGGAACAGCCTGTGTAAATGCCTATCCGGAGGGCATGCCTGAACCGCACCGGCAGTTGCTGGAAAATGCCCGGCCGTTTTTCCTGGAAAATGACCGGCTCTTCGTTCACGGAGGGTTTGATCCGGGAACACCCCTGGAAGAGCACGATGCCGATATGCTGGCATGGGACCGCGAGCTGATACAGCAGGCCATGGAGCTGGCCGGGCAAAACGAAGATACCAGGCTTACCGGGTTTACCGAGGTGTATGTTGGACACACTCCCACCATCCGGTACGGCAGCGACCGTCCCATCAAAGTGGGTGAAATCTGGCTGATGGATACGGGAGCCGGCTGGACCGGGCCTCTGAGCATGATGGATATCGGCACCCACGAAATATTTCAGGGAGACTCTCCCTCCAGCCTTTATCCCCCGTCCAGCGGAAGGTTATTTATCTGATCCGGGCGCAGGGTTCAGGAAACCGACAGAATGGCTTTTTCCAGCAGCGCTTTCGTGGCCCGGGTACCGGCATACTCATCCAGCCCGCTTCCCTCGTATTCAATACCGATATATCCCCTGTAACCCGAATCTTTCACAATGCCGAGCATTCGATAGAAATCGGTATGGATCTCATTCCCCTCCTCATCGAATTCATGGGATTTGGCAGAAACACCCTTTGCCCAGGGCATCAGTTCCTTCACACCCAGGTAGCGGTCATATTCCTCATCAGCACTGATTCTGAAGTTCCCGAAATCGGGAAGGGTCCCCACCCGGGGATGATCCACCGTCCGCATCACTTCGGAAAGCCATTTTGCATTGCTGGAAAGGCCTCCGTGGTTTTCCACAATCACGTTGATATTATACCGGTCGCCGTATTCACACAGTCGCCTGAGGCCGTCAGCGGCCAGCTTCATCTGCTCCTCATACGACCCTTCGCTGCGGGCATTCACCCTGATGGAATGGCAACCCAGAAAAGCAGCTGCTTCCACCCATTTATGGTGATTGGTAACGGCCTCGAAGCGTTTTTCTTCGTCAGGATCGCCCAGGTTTCCTTCATTGTCGCACATGATCAGCAGGCTGGTTACTCCTTCCCCGTCACAGCGTTTTTTCAGTTCGGCCAGGTATTTTTCGTCACGCGCCCTGCCGGGATAGAATTGGTTAACATACTCCACCGCTTCGATTCCAAAATCCTGCCGGGCTATGACAGGAAAATCGAGTGGATCCTTGCCAAGGGACTCATCCCAGAAGGTACGGTGCAACGACCATTGTGCCAGAGAGATTCCAAACAGGGGATCTTTACGGCCCCGGCAGGCAGACAGAAGGGAAGGAGCCAGCATCAGGCCCGTTCCCGCCAGCACTGTGCTGGAAAGAAATTTTCTTCTGTTTTGAGGCATGGTGGTTATTTTAAATGTGAAAGGCCGGTGCGGCCTGTCATGGACATGCCCTGCCGGCCTTTCCGATGTTTGTAAACGGGTCAAAGTTCCTTGAGCTTGATGTTTTTGAACCATACATCGTTACCGTGATCCTGCAGGGCGATGTACCCTTCGCGGTACTTGCCGAACTCTTCATACCCGGCAAACTTGCTGTTGGCCACCAGTTCTTCCCAGTCGGGTGTTCCCAGGTGGTATTCCAGTACCTGTTCACCGTTCATTTTATGTACAACGGTACCCTGGTACACGATAATCTCAACCTGGTTCCATTCCCCGGCAGGTTTGGCATTCTGGGGTTTGGCAGGGATCAGGTCGTACAGCGAGCCGGCCTTCCGGTTTCCTTCTTTCCCCAGATTTGCATCAATATGCCTTTCATTGTCAAGCACCTGCATTTCAGGTGCCGATTTCCAGATCTCCGTTCCGGGTATTTCCTGGGCCAGGTAAAAGATACCGCTGTTTCCGCCTTCCGAGATCTTCCAGTCGAGCTTCAGGTGGAAATCCTTGAATTTGCGGTCGTAAAGGATGTCTCCACCCTGGCCGCCGGCTTCGCCTTCACCGCTGCCTATGCATTTCAGGGCACCGTCTTCGATCGTCCAGCCAGCTTCGGGGAAGCTCTCTTTATTGTAACCCCTCCAGCCGTTGGTGGAAGAACCGTCGAAAAGAAGCATCCAGCCCTCTTCCATTTCAGCCTGGGAAAGGGTATTGTCGGCCGGAGCTTCCACAGCGGTTTCTTCAGGAGCTTCTTCACCACCGGTTTTTTTACCGGTCGATTTACAGGAAATTCCTAACAGCATGAAAGCTGCCGTCAGCATCATGAGTATTCCTTTTGTTTTCATAGGTGGTTGAATTTTTGTGGTTAACAATGATCGGTAGTTATGGCATATCCGGCAATGACCAGCCGTTGCGGTATGTATGTTTCACCAGTTCGGCGGCATACTCTTTTGCCGGAAGCGGGTCGGTCCATTTCTTATCGAAGGTAGGATGTCCATCGTGTATCTGGAAGCCGTCTTCGACCACCACCCGAAGGGTTTCGTGTTCGCCGATATTGGTAAAGGTCATATTGGGTCCGTCCCACAGCAGTTCCTTGTTCAGGCCCTGCAATCTGACGGCCAGCACGCCCATCACCACCATTTCATTGAACGGGCCCGCTTCACTGAATGGGGAAGCTGTTTCCACGCGGTTTCCGGGACTTTCCTTGCAGGCCCTGATCCAGTCCTGTTCGTGGTTTTCGTTGGGAACCCGGCGGATAGTTTTGGGCACGCTGGGTACCCTTCCGGAAAGGAGCCAGGGGTCTTTCCCGTAGCAACCGCAGATAAGCTTGTCTTTGGTTCCGTGGAAGATCACCCCACCGCCGGCATCGTTCATATCCCGGCCTTCGGGCCAGCCTTCGGGCTTCATAGGCTGCAATCCGCCGTCATACCAGGTCACCTCCACCTGGGGCAGCTTCAGTTTCCCGTACCTGGGTCTTTCCGGGAAAATAATCCTGACCATCTGGGCATTGGGAGCACAATCGGTCAGCAGGAGTGTGGAACTTCCCTGTACCCGGGTAGGATATCCCAGTTTCAGTCCCACGAACACAGGATGCAGAATATGGCAGGCCATGTCGCCCAGGGCGCCCGTGCCAAAATCCCACCATCCTCGCCAGTTCCAGGGGGTATACAGTTCATGATACGGACGCATGGGAGCGGGTCCGATGAAAAGGTCCCAGTTCAGGGTTTCGGGCACCCACATACCGGGGCTGGGCCTGTTCAGACCCTGCGGCCAGATGGGCCGGTCAGTAAATGCCTCTACTTTGGTCACCTCTCCGATCTCACCGTTCCACAGCCACTCGCAGATCAAACGGACTCCTTCACCGCTCGATCCCTGATTTCCCATTGAGGTAGCCACTTTGTATTTCTCAGCCAGTTTGGTCAGGAGCCTGGATTCGTACACCGAATGCGTAAGGGGTTTCTGGAGATACACATGTTTGCCCATGGTAATGGCATGGGCGGCAGTAATGGCATGGGTGTGATCGGCTGTGGCGATCACCACGGCATCGATGCTCTTCCCCATTTCGTCGTACATTTTTCTCCAGTCCCAATAGGCTTTGGCTTTTGGATAATGCTCAAATACCCGCTGGCTGTATTTCCAGTCCACGTCACACAGAGCCACAATATTTTCTGTCTCCATGGCCTTCAGATTGGCAAAGCCCATACCTCCCACCCCGATCCCGGCAATGTTCAGCTTATCGCTGGGCGGGGTATGACCCAGACCGCTGATCACATAACTGGGAAGAATGGTGAATCCTGCAGCGGCAGCTGCCGAATTGGCCAGAAATCTTCTTCTGGACAGCTTGTTTGATTCGTATTCTTGTGCCATAATTCCGGTATTTTTGGTTGGTTCGTTCAATGGTCAACGGCAGGCTGCAATGCCGATTCTTTAAAATTAATCAATTTATTGTAAAAAAAACAAACCCTGCTCATATGATCTGTTGTTTATCAGGATCCCAGTAAACTTTTCTGCCTTCCCGGTAGGCGATAGTTCCCATGTGGGCAGTCATGGCTTCTTCAAAGCCGGCATCGATATGGCAGCTGGTTGGCGATCCCGTGCGGATGGCGTCGATCCATTCGCGGATATGGAGATGGGTTGTATCCACCCGTTTACCGCCCCGGTAAGTATATAACAGTCCTCTTCCGGCAAAGTATTGCTCGGTGGCGGAAGTCACAGCATCCACCTGTTTGGTTCCCGGAGTATATGTATAGATGGGGAGAGAAGGATCGATAATTCCTTTTCTGATCTGTTTGGCATACCGGGTTGAGGCCGGGTCGGCTTTGATGATCAGGGTATCACCCATTTCCATACTGGCATCGTGTCCCATGATCACCTTGCCGCGGGAACGCTGGCTGGCCAGGGTAGCGCTGTACATCAGGGTGAGGTCTTTCTCCGGATACTCGAACACGGTATGCAGTACATCGGGAACGGTACGTCCGTCCTTGTAGAAATAGATCCCTCCCGAGGAAACCGCTGAACGGGGAATGCCCAGTCCCAGTATCTGGTTCATGGCATCGTATTCATGGGTCAGCAAATCACCGGAGAGGCCGGTGCTGTAATCCCACCAGCAGCGCCATCTGAAGAATCTTTCCAGGCTGAACTCGTGCCAGGGGGCAGGCCCGATAAACTGTTCCCAGTCGATAGTATCGGGACCGGCATCCGGGTGAATGGGATACACCCAGGCACCGTTGGGATCATTCCGGTTGGTAGTTACTTCGATCAGGGTGATCTTACCCAGCAGGTCTTTTTCAATAGCTTCCCTGGCTTTGATATAACTTTCTGTTTGCCTTCCCTGGTGGCCCAGCTGAAATACAACCCCGTTCTCCTTCACTGCTTTCACCACCTCATAGGTTTCCTGAACGGTCCATGTCATGGGTTTTTCACAGTAAACATGTTTCCCGTTCCGGGCGGCTTCAATGGTCATGGGTCCGTGCCAGTGATCGGGCGTGGCAATGATCACGGCATCGATATCGGGGGAAGCACACAGTTCTTTGTAATTTTTAAACCGCCGGGGGGCATCGCCCATTTTCCCGCCGGTTCCCTCCCTGTAAATATTTGCCCCTGCCTCCACAGCCAGTTCTCCGTAGGTATCGAAAATATCGCAAACACCATTAACCACTACATTCAGATCATCCTGGGCCAGAAAATCCTGGTACCGGGTATCGGAAGGATTGATGGCAGCGGCATCCCTTACCGTATCAATCCATGCAGGATGAGCAAATCCGGCTGCCCGGGCCAGGTGTGGCCCGCGTATCCCGTAGCCGATAATTCCCAGACGGAGGGTTTTCCCCTCACTCAAGGGAGGAGGAGCCGGTACGGGGTTCGTACTCATGTTCAGCTCGCTGAAGATGTTCTTCTTCAGCAGGCGGTCATACCGGCGTTTTCTGTACCAGGCATAGGCAAAAACGCCCAACACCGGCACAGTGGCCAGGGTTTTTACCCATTCTCTGCGATGCACCTTCCCCGAAAGGCTGTTTTCCTTGTTGTCACTTTCCATTTCCATACTGCTCTCCTGTTTATTGACTATTTTACTTGTTTTTTGTTCTTCTTTCTTCCCAGCACCCAACGGTCAACCCCAATCTCCTTCCCCGTGGGGAATACATAGAGAACTGCCAGGGCGGCCAGCTCGATCAGGGTCTTATCCACCACCAGGTAATTGCCTTCCATGGGTGAGGCATACTTCAGGCCCACAAACGGCGGATGGGACAGGTAGTAAAAAGCGAGCAGGACAATGCCTGCCATGGTAGCCACCCGGGTAAACAATCCCAGGATCAGTCCCAGTCCGATAAAAATCAGTCCCCAGACATTCAGAAAATCCACAGTAGCCAGCACATCGGAATTTAATGTCAGGGAATGGAAAAACGGGGAAAACCATCCCTGGCTGTCGAGCAGATAGAATGCCGATGTCCAGTTCGGATTTACCAGTTTCGCAATCCCTTCATAAAGAAAATGCCAGCCAATCAGCAGTCTGAGTATGACCATCCATGTAAGTTGTACATTGTTCTTCCAGTTCATCATCTCGCCATTGTTGAAATGTTAGCAAACATAAGCTCCCGGCCACCATGCCGGCAGGAATTTGTTATTTATCAAGTGTTTTTATTCGAATATGCCTGTATTTAATCTTTCCATTGCTTGTCCTGCATACCTGAAGGGCAATGGATCCCCTGCCCTTTTCAATCCTGCCATCTTTCAGGCTGATCATTCTTTTTCCGTTCAGCCATACCTTCACCCGGTTCTTTTTTACTTTCAGACGAAACTGGTTCCATTTGCCGGGCACAGGATATATTTTCCGGCGGGGTGGCAGGGTTTCCAGCCAACCTCTGCCGTGGGTTTCCAGAATTCCCGAAGTATCCTCAGGGGATGTAGCCAGCACAGCCTGCCAACCCATGATGTCCTTCCCGTCGGTGGCGGACCGAAAAAATATCCCGGCAGCCGATTCCTCTTCCGGAAAAAATTCAAGGGACAGTTCAAAATCAATAAAATGTTCACGGGTACATAAAAAACCCGGTGCGCGTCCCGAAAGACTTTCTCCCACCAGTTCTCCCTTCTCGGCATACCAGCTGCCTTCGCCGGCTTGCCGCCATCCGTCCAGGTTCACTCCATTAAACATCGAAACCCAGCCGTTTTTTTCATCCGGCAGGGTATTGTCATCTACAGCAGGTCCCTCTACCGCGGCACACAGAATCAACCAGCCTGTCATACCAGGCAAGAGACGTCCGAAGAATGTCCGCTTCATCTACTCCAATTCACGAATTTTGATATTCCTGAACCATACTTTGCTTCCGTGATCCTGCAGACATATATGGCCCTCCCGGGCTGTTCCGTAGCCGGGATAGTCTTTCCATTTTCCCTGTTCCACTTTTTCCTTCCACTCATCGGTCCACAGTTCATATTCCACCACTTTCACTCCGTTTAACCAGTGTTCCACGTGTCCATCCTTCACCCGGATCATCGATTTGTTGTATTTTCCAACCGGTTTTACCCTGGGGTTGACCGGCGGGTGCATGGCATAATTGGCCCCTGTGGTCTGCCAGGGTTCCAGTTTTTCAGGAAAACCGATATCATCTATAATCTGGTATTCGGGCCCCGTGGCATAGGGAACATCATATCCCTCTTCCTTCACAAGATACATGATCCCGCTGTTCCCCCCCGGACTGATTTTCCATTCGACCAAAAATTCAAAATCACGGAATTTCTCCCGGGTAATAATATCTCCCGAAAGGTCGGTTCCTTCTCCCAGGGCAACCAGATTACCGTCTTCAGCCACCCAACCTCCCACCAGGGAATCGGCACCGAATGATCTCCAGGCATCCAGGCTTTTTCCGTCGAACAGCAATACCCAGCCTTCTTCAATTTGTTCGGCAGTAAGGCTGTTATGCATAGCAGGCTGTTCCGTTCCGGCAATCTGTTTCTCCGTTTCCTGATGTTCAGAACGGGTTCCCTGCCGGCAGGAACAAAGAAATGTAATGGAAATCAAGGTTATGTTTATGAGAAATGCGCGGTACATGGGATTACACTTATTTTGGATGAAACATGCATTTCCATGGATGGCTTAAAAAAAGAAGTCCTAAAATAAGAATTATTTACGAAAAATACCGGCCGGCACCGGGGAATGTTCCGGAATATTTTCTTAAACATTTTCATGGGATTGTCAGGAGTTTTTTTTCATGCCTATTTTTTTTATCTTTTGGTCCGGGCAGGCAGATGTACAAACGGTCAAAATGCTCCCGGGGATTTATTGATAAAAGGCAGAAGATCATGAAGAAGGAAGCTATGTACGCAGAAAAAGCAGGTGCAGATAATGTGCGTTGTTTGCTGTGCCCGCACCGATGCCTGATTAAACCCGGCAAAAGGGGAATATGCCGGGTAAGAAAGAATGTTAACGGAACCCTGGTAACCGAAACGTATGGAAAGCTTTCGGCGGTTCATATTGATCCGGTGGAAAAAAAACCCCTGTATCATTTTTACCCCGGCCGAACCATTCTTTCTGTAGGAAGCATTGGCTGCAATATGCATTGCGATTTCTGCCAGAACTGGGATATTTCTCAGTCATCGCCCGATAATTTTCACCATCTGAAAGAACACTTTCCGGAAGAGCTGGCCGAGGTGGCAGCCGAGTCGAAAGACAACATCGGAATAGCATACACGTACAATGAGCCTGTGGTATTTTATGAAATGATGATAGATACAGCACGGCTGGTGCATAAGAGGGGCAAAATGAATGTGGCGGTGACCAATGCATTCATCGAACCGGACCCCCTGCAGGAACTGATCCCTCTGATGGATGCGTTCAATGTGGATTTGAAAGCCTTTGATAAGGAATTTTACAGGAAATATGCCGGTGCCAGACTGGAAC
>DSCJ01000083.1 GCA_011049175.1 Bacteroidota bacterium
AGGAGGATAATAAGGCAAGAAGAGTAAAAAAGAAAAAGACGGAAGGTCATTCCGTCTTTCAAGACTTGTGGAGTATAGCGGAGTCGAACCGCTGACCTCTTGACTGCCAGTCAAGCGCTCTAGCCAACTGAGCTAATACCCCAATATTCGAAAGCCACTGTCTGGTAGCTCAAAAAGCGGGTCAAATATATAAAAAAAAATAGTACCGGGAAACAACTCTTTTAACATCACTCCATACAGTTGAAAAACAGTATTAAGCCCGCATAAAATATTGACATGGAATAATTTTTGTAGTATATTTGTAAGAAAGGGATACAAAGAATGAAAGTTTTTTGAAGAAATGAAGACTATTTGAACTGATTCTTTGAAAATGGCTTTGAATATAACGGGATTATTCTTTATTTTTAGCACTTCAAAAATTTGAAAAGATATGGAAGTCAAGAAATCAGAAAAAGCAGATCTGGAAAAGCGCAAAGGTCTGTTCCTTGAGCTGGGGCTGGTTATTGTTCTTTCAATAGTGTTAATTGCTTTTGAATGGACAAGCCGTGATCTTGGCAATATGGATATCATGATGGTAGGAGATGAAGCATTGGAGGAGGAAATAATTCCCATTACCCGTCAGGAGCAACCTGAGCCGCAAAAGCCGCCTGAACCCCCGAAAGTAACGGAGATTCTGAATATTGTTGATGATGATGTTGAACTGGATGATGAGTTGATTCTGGAAGATATGGAAGTTACCCAGGATACGGAAATCGAAATCATCGAGTTTGAAGGGGAAGAAGAGGAAGAAGTGGAAGAACAGCAGATTTTCTTTATTGTTGAAGATATGCCCAGTTTTCAGGGAAAGGGGCAGGAAGGATTCAGGGAATGGATTCAGCAGAATCTGAGATATCCTGAAATTGCTGCAGAAAACGGAATCAGCGGCCGGGTATTTGTCCGCTTTGTTGTGGAACCTAACGGAAGCGTTAGCAATGTGGAGGTTGTCAGGGGAGTGGATCCGGCACTGGATGCTGAAGCCGTACGTGTGGTTTCTTCTTCTCCAAAATGGGAGCCGGGGAAACAGCGTGGTAAACCTGTTAGGGTAGCTTATACTTTCCCAATTGTATTTGTTCTTCAGTGATGAATATATAAAACGCATAAAAAACCCTGGCCTAAGTCCAGGGTTTTTTTCAATTAGCATATCGCTTTGGTTTTTTTTGGCACGATTTTTTGTATTTTAGGACATGTAACCAATATGCTTCCATTATGAAAAACCTGGCTTACATACTTCTACTTTCCCTGGTATTCATGGGTTGCGGTTCCTCAAAAAAACAACTTCAGAAAGGGAATTACGATCTGGCTATTGACAAGTCAGTGAAAAATCTGATGAAAAAACCCACCGATCAGCAAGAGATCGAAATACTCGATCGAGCTTATCGCATTGCCAATGAACAGGATCTGGAAAGGATCAGGTACCTCAAACTGGAAAATAACCCCAATAACTGGGATGAAATTTTAAACCGGTATATTGCCCTTAAAAACAGGCAGTCGAAGGTGCGTACTGTACTTCCCCTCCAGATGGGGAACAGGACAATAAACTATGAATATGTTGACTATGATGCTGAAATAGTGAAAGCGAAACAGGGAGCTGCCAGTTATTTCTATGAGCATGCTCAGCAGCTCATGAATCATGGGGACAAAGAGTCATACCGTACTGCCTATTATGAACTTATGAAAGTAAAGGAATATGCCGGGAGTTATGAAAACGTTGACGAACTGCTTATCCAGGCAAAAAATATGGGCATGAGCAGGGCTCTTATTATGATGCAGAACAATAGCGTATTAAAACTTCCCCCGGAATATGAACAGGAACTGCTTGCAATAAGCCCGGCCGATCTGAATTCGGAGTGGGTGGAATACCATACCCGCGATCTGGATGAAAACATTGAATACGATTATCATGTTTATGTGAATCTGAATTCCATTGAGGTTTCTCCCGATCATGTGGCCGAATCGGATCGTATGGTGGAGCGTAAGGTGGAAGATGGATGGGAGTACGTTCTGGATGCCCGGGGCAATGTTATGAAAGATACCGCAGGCAACGACATCAAAGTGCCAAAGTATAAAACCCTTACATGTACAGTTATTGAAACGCTGCAGAAAAAATCGGTGATGGTGCAGGGGGATGTGGAAATTGTACAGCTGAATCCCACGCGAGTATTACGAAAGGATCCCATTGGTGCAGAAAGTACATTCGAACACCATTCTGCCCGGGCCGTGGGGGACGTGAATGCTCTTGACAAGGAAGATAAGGAATTGATCAAACTGGAACCTCTTCCGTTTCCAACTGATGTGGAAATGGTTTTCCGGGGCACCGAAACACTGAAAATGGCTATCCGTGACATACTGTACCGAAACAGAAGGTACATTATCTGATACTCACCATGGGAATGACCTGTTCCATTCCATCTGAAAATTCATTAATTTTGCGGCCCTGTGCCGCATTTTTTTTCTATGCCTGAATATATTAAAACAATTCCTGAAGCAGAACGGGCCGTATTGGTTGGACTTATTCTTCCCGGCCAGGATGAGGGAGTTACCCTCGATTATCTTAATGAATTGGCTTTCCTGGCCGAAACAGCGGGCGCTATTCCCTTGAAAAGATTCACCCAGAAACTCGATGCTCCCAATCCAAAGACGTTCGTGGGAACAGGGAAAATGCGTGAGATAGCTGAATGTGTGAAAGAACAGGAGGCCGATTTACTGATCTTTGATGATGAATTATCACCCAGCCAGCTCAGGAATGTTGAACAAATGGCAAAATGCAAGGTGCTCGACCGTACCAGTTTGATACTCGATATTTTTGCACGCAGGGCACGTACTTCCTATGCCAAAGTACAGGTGGAACTGGCCCAGTACCAGTATATTCTGCCGCGTCTGGCCGGTATGTGGACCCACCTTGAAAGACAACGAGGCGGTATCGGACTTCGGGGACCCGGAGAAAGAGAAATTGAAACCGACCGGAGGGTGATACGCGACCGAATAGCCCGACTGCAGGAACATCTGAAACAGATTGACAGACAGATGGTTGCCCAGAGAAAGAATCGGGGGAAATATGTCAGGGTGGCATTAGTGGGATATACCAATGCAGGGAAATCCACTCTGATGAATTTACTGAGCAAATCGGATTTATTTGCGGAAAACAAATTGTTTGCTACCCTCGATACCACGGTGCGTAAAGTAATCATTGACAACCTGCCGTTCCTGCTTTCCGATACAGTAGGTTTTATCAGGAAACTTCCCCATCATCTGGTGGAAAGTTTTAAATCAACACTCGATGAAGTTCGTGAAGCGGATATCCTGTTACACGTTGTGGATATATCCCATGCAGGCTTTGAAGAACAGATCAGGGTTGTGGAAGAAACACTTCACGACCTGGGAGCCGCCGATAAGCCCACTTATCTGGTGTTTAACAAAATAGACGCTTATACCTATATTCCCAGAGATGAGGATGATCTTATGCCTCCTGAAGCCGGTCAATATTCTCTGGATGAACTGAAAAATACATGGATGGGAAGGAACAACCGCTCAAGTATCTTTATTTCGGCCAGAGAAAAGACCAATTTGCCGGAGCTTAAGCGAATCCTGTATGAAAAAGTCAGGGAGATTCATGTAAACCGGTATCCCCATGAGAACTTTTTATATTAATTCCTGTTCCAGCAAATATTCGGAAATCTGAACGGCATTGGTGGCAGCTCCCTTCCGCAGATTGTCAGATACGATCCATAAATTCAAGGCATTATCGCATGATTCATCTTTTCGAAGCCTGCCCACAAATACCTCATCCCATTCATGACTGGTAACAGGCATCGGATATTGAAAATGTTGCGGGTCATCTTGTACCTTGATACCGGGTGTACCGGCCAGCAGTTTTCTGATCTCATCCATTCCGAAGGGTTTTTGCAGTTCAACATTTACCGATTCGGAGTGTCCTCCCATTACCGGAACCCGAACGGCTGTGGCTGTAATTTGGATGGAAGCATCCTGTAAAATTTTTCTGGTTTCATTTACCATCTTCATTTCTTCCCGGGTATATCCGTTCTCCAGGAACACATCACAATGTGGCAGGCAATTCAAATCGATGGGGTGCGGATATACTTTCTCCGCAGCTAAACCGACACGTTCATTTTCCAGTTGTTCAACCGCCTTTTTCCCTGTGCCGGTAACTGACTGGTAAGTCGATACCACCACTCTTTTGACGACATAATTTTTATGCAGTGGGGCAAGTACCATAACCATTTGAATAGTGGAACAATTCGGATTCGCAATGATATGTGTCCCTGAATGAATAGTATGGGGGTTGATTTCTGGAACAACAAGCGGAACATCCGGATCCATACGCCATGCCGAGGAATTATCCACCACGTAAGAGCCAGTTTCAGCAAAACGGGGCGCCCATGCCTGTGAAATATTTCCTCCGGCTGAAAACAAGACCAGTGACGGTTTCTGCTCAATAGCTTTTTCCAGGTTCATTACCGGGATATCCTTTCCTCTGAAATGAACGGTTTTTCCTGCTGATTTTTCAGAGGCAACAGGGATTACCCGGCCAACGGGAAAATTTCTCTCTTCCAGCACCTGAAGCATTTTTCGTCCAACCAGGCCGGTAGCTCCAACCACCGCCAGTGTGATGGGTTGATTTTTCATGTTTTTTTATTATCTTGATAGAAAATTATATAATAACAGTCCTTTTCAACAAGAAAGGTAAAAGTAATACCCTTCCGGAAAATGAGAAAGATCCTCTGGATATTTTTTTCTTTTTCCCTTCCGGCAGGTGCACAGGTGTTTTATGATTTTGAGAAGGAGGATATTGTGTCCTGGGAGTCCTATCCGCCAAACCGATGGGAAGTTTCTTCCGTAGAGCCTGTATCCGGCAATTTTTCCCTTCATCATGCTTATGACAATTCAGATGCCTGTATCGATGCCATATCGTTACTCACAGCCCCCCTGTTTCCCGATAGCTCAGGGGCTGTGTGGCGATTCCGTATCCGGCACGCATATGGTCCTTCGGCATATAATAACTGGGGAGTTTTTCTCCTGGCTAACCGCTGGGCAAAATACATGACCACTGCCGGTCAAATCAATGGATATGTTTTGGGAGTGAATGTTCAGGGGACCGACAAACTTTTGAAACTCTGGCATTTGAAAGATGGGAAATATCATGAGATTCTTGCCACTACAGTGAACTGGGAAACCGGTATCGGTATACAGGCAGCACCCGCTGTGGAGGTGGAATATTTTCCGGGTGGAATATGGCAGGTCAGAATTGACTCGGCAGGCAGCTTTTCTTCCGTTGAAAATGTGGGGAGTGGTTTTTACAGAATAGATAAATCAGGAAGGTATTTCGGTATTAGATATAAATATACCAAAGCCCAGGATATGAAGTTATGGATGGATGACCTTTCCATCACCGGCAGGTTTATTCCCGATACCATGCCGCCTGTGCTGGATAGTCTGGTCGTGGTTGACCGTTACACACTGCGGCTGATCTTTTCTGAAGATATTGAAGAAGGTAAAGCAGTTGATCCATGGCATTATATGGTTGATGGAATGGGTCCCCCTGATTCCGTTATCCTGGTAGGAGGTCATGAACTGCTTCTGTATTTCTCTTCTGTTTTTGAGCAGGATGCCGAATACCGGCTTTATATGGAAGGATTAACGGATTTATCAGGAAACATGATGCTGCCTGCCCAAACAGAATTTGTATATCATGAGCCTTCGTTTCAGGATGTGGTAATAAATGAAATTATGTATGATCCCGTTCCCGGGGTTCTTCTTCCACAGGCCGAGTATATAGAAATATTTAACCGTAGTGAGCACAAACAGGATCTCTGTAACTGGATATTGTCTGCCGGAACAACCAGGGTTGTACTACCGTCTGTTACCATGGATCCGGGACAATATCTTATTCTGACAGATATGTCTTATGCCGGTGAATTTGCAATGTACGGAAATGTGCTTGGGATACCCGGTTTTCCCGCCCTGAATAATGCGGGAGGAGAAATTTTCCTCTGCTCACCTGACGGACGTCTGATCACTTATGTAAGGTATGATCCGACCTGGCATTCCGAATCATATAAAACAGAAGGAGGATGGGCACTTGAAAGGGTGGACCCGTCCAACCCATGTGATCCTTGCGGGAACTGGATGACAAGTACAGAATCTTCGGGAGGAACCCCGGGCAGGGAGAATGCAGTGGCGGGAATTTTCCCTGATTTGGAAGGGCCTGTGGCGAAACGAATAAAAATCACCGGAGGGAGTCAGTTTATGGTGGAATTTTCTGAACCGATGGATTCATTACGGGCTAATGATATGGCAAATTACCGGTTGGATCATGGGTTCGGATATCCTTTTTATGCCAATGCATATTTCCCTGCATACGACCGGGTTGAACTGTTTTTTCATGATTCTCTTAGATCGGGAGCAATATATTTACTGACATTTAAGGATTCCCTGACCGATTGTGCCGGTAATCCTGCAGCCAATTTTTCCGGAATCAGGGTGGCTGTTCCTGAAGTGTTGCTGCCCGGAGATATGGTGATAAATGAAGTGCTTTTCAATCCGTTTCCTGACGAACCCGATTATGTGGAGATATATAACAGATCAGACCGGGTATATGATCTGGGTAACATATATCTTGCCAGCAGAAACAGGGATAACGGGGAACTTGACCAGGTTTTCAGGGTGTCTGAAGGTGAACTGGTTTTTCCGGGAGACTATAAAGTGTTCACCATAGACCCGTCCAGTGTGATCGGCAGGTATTTTTCCCATGATCAAAAGGCTTTTGTCCGTGTGGAAAACCTGCCCTCTTTGCCCGATACGGAAGGTATAATCGTCCTGTTAAATCAAAAAATGCAGGTTATTGATGAATTCAGGTACACCGAAGATATGCATTTCCCCCTGTTAAGAAAATTCGAAGGGGTTTCTCTGGAAAGAGTGCATTATGACAGACCCGCTCACGATGCATCCAACTGGCATTCAGCTTCCGAAACAGCGGGATACGGAACTCCCGGAACGGTGAATTCACAGTTCAGTGAAATCAGTTCTCTGGAGGAAGAATTTGTAGTGGAACCGGAAGTGTTCTCTCCTGATAACGATGGGATAGATGATGTGGTCAACCTGTATTACCATATGCCCGAGCCCGGTTATGTTGCCAATATTACCCTCTTTGACGCCCGTGGACGGGAAGTTAGAAGACTGGTGCGGAACCATTTGATGGGCATGGAGGGTGGAATATCATGGGATGGAAGAATGGAAAACGGTTCTCAGGCCGGTATAGGAATATATGTGTTTTATATTGAAGTATTTGATTTGAATGGTCGTGTGAAACGGATTAAAAAAACCTGTGTCCTGGCACGCCGCCTGTAGGCTTTATCTTTTTTTCCTGATTATTCCCGGAAGCCTGAGGGTGGCAAAAACCGCAAAAATGGCAAATATAGCGGTTATCTTAAACGTGGTTTCCATGCCCAACTGATCGGATACATACCCAACCAGCAAAACCATGGTAGAATTGATGAAAAAATTAATGGTCATATAAACACCGTTTACAAATGACAGGTGTTCGGTTCTCAGTTCATGGATTATTGCCAGAAAAACCGGGGTTGGAGCCATCATGAAAAACCCCAGAACTACCAGTACCGGGATCGTGAACCATCCGCTGGTATGTATAAATATCCACATCATAACCGGGGTTACCAGGGTAATTATAAACAGGGCTGTTTTTCTGCCAATCCGGTCAGATATATTTCCGGAATAAAACGTCCCGGCTGCTCCTGCCAGCTGAAGAATGGAAAGGGAAAGACCTGAAAATTCATAATTCCCGGTTCTCTGGGTGATAAATGTAGGAAGGTAAAAGGTAAGAGATGATTTCATCCCGGCCTGAAAAAATGTAATTCCGGCAATGGCCATAAAAACCGGCAGGAACCTGACGAATATTTTCCAGTAATATCCTTTTTCCTTCTCGGTTGGAATATTCTTGCTGATGTTTACATGCCTCAGCTTAAGGAACAGAACGAGTGAAGCCAGCAGTCCAAGAGGTATCATCCGCCAGGTGCCTTCAATGCCCCAGATACTGACTATCCCAACAACAACCAGGGGGCCAAGTGTTCTGGCCAGTTCCCCGCCCAGCATAAAAAAACTCATGCCTCTGCCAACCCGGTTTCCCGATAGTTTCTTGATCATGACAGGAGCCGGAACATGAAACAGGGTGGAACTGACTCCGCTGACAAACAACAGGACGGTTAGGAAAATATACCCCGGCGCAACACCGATCAGGCTCATAGCGATGGCTGTCAAGGCAGGCGAAAAAATCACAAAATACCGGGCCTTTACGTTTTCGGCCAGAATACCTACCAGAAAATTGAACATCGAAGGGATTCTCTGAACAACTGACAGCATCCCGCCGAGGGTTGTGGAAAATCCCAGTTTATTCATTAACAGGGGAAGGGCCTGAGCAAGAAAGGCTGTGTATGTGTCATGCAGCAGATGGGCAGCAGAGATCAGATAAATGCCATGGTGGTCGCTCTTTCTGTTATCCTTTCCTGTCTTCATAGCTCCCGGGAAAATTAATCTGCCAGACTGGCAATCAATTCCTTCATCAGAAGGGTCATTTTTTTCTCTGCCAGGGCGGCTATTTTTTGAACGTTTTCATGAGTGATCACTTCAATTTTCCCCGGAACGCCCAGATCGGTAATAATGGAAATGGCGAAGCACGGAATACCCATTTGATGTGCCACAATGGTTTCGGGGGTGGTGGACATACCTACCGTATCTGAACCGATACTTCTGAAATACTGGTATTCGGCAGGTGTTTCATAAGTGGGCCCGGTGGTGGCCGTGTATACGCCTTTTTTTACTTCCATGCGATGACAGGCGGCAATTTGTTCCGCTTTGGTAATGAGTGACTTGTCATACACTTTGCTCATGTCGGGGAATCGGGACCCGAATTCTTCAAAGTGTTTACCTATCAGCGGATTCGGTAAGAGGTTTATATGATCGGTCAGGATCATCAGATCTCCTATTTCAAAATCGGGGTTTACCCCGCCGCTGGCATTCGAAAGAAACAGGTATTGAATGCCCAGGAATTTCAATACCCTGACTGGGAAAGTAACCTGTTCCATATTGTATCCTTCATAATAATGAAAACGGCCCTGCATGGCCACCACCCGGGTGCCGTTCAGGGTTCCGAATATCAGCTTTCCCTTGTGCCCTTCAACTGTAGATACCGGGAAATTGGGAATGGCCTGGTAATCCCATTCGTGCAGTATTTCAATTTCATGGGTCAATCCGCCAAGACCGGTTCCCAGTATAATTCCAACCTTTGGGGAGAAATCAATTTTGCTTTGTATATAAGCGGCTGTTTCTTTTATTTTTTCTAACATAGTCGAGGATATGACGGTTGAAGGTTCTGGATTTTTCAAAAAGGATAGCTATTTCCACAGGAACATAATACATGTTTTGCCTGATATGTTCCGGGAATTTTTTTTCCTTAAGACGCATGGCATCTTTCTCTGTTGTAAGAATGATCTTTTTGTTTCCCGGTAATTTTTCAAATTCGGCAATGATATTTTTCACATCGGAAAGGTTGTAGTTATGGTGGTCGGGGAACCGTAATTCTTTGAATCTGGCCTGGAATCCACGTACATGTTTTTTCAGCGGCCTGTTGTTGGCAATTCCCGTAACAAGCAGTATCTGGTATTTCTCTGTTTTCACAACCTGTTTGCCCGGGAATTCAGTATCTTCCGGAAATACAGGAACTGGATCGGTATAACGGAAAGTGCTGAAGAAGATTTTCTGATAGGGATAGGGGCGGGTATCATTAATCAAGATCCTTCTTTCCATGGGGGTCATTTTTTCCGGGCATTTAGTTACCAAAATGGTATGGGCCCTGCGTTTTTCCATGGCATGTTCCCTGAGTCGCCCGGCAGGAAGTAAATAATCCCTGGAAATGGGTCGCTGGCAGTCTATCAGCAGCATATTCAGGCCGGGTTTGACCCGGCGGTGCTGAAAAGCATCATCCAGTAAAATAACATCAGGAGGCGGATTCTGTTTCAGCAAACGTTCAATCCCCCTGGTTCGTTTTCTGTCAACAGCAACTGTTACCTCAGGAAATTTATTTTTGATCTGCCTGGCTTCATCTCCAATGTCGCTCACACTGGAATCTGCCTGTCCTATCATAAAACGTCTGGTTTTCCGCCGGTAACCTCTGCTGAGTACTGCCAGGCGGTATTTCTCATGGAGCAACCCGATGAGATATTCAATGTGCGGGGTTTTTCCGGTCCCACCTACGGTAATGTTCCCAACCGATATGACCGGAACCGGATAAGCTCTCGAGCTGATCAGGTTAACATCATACAGGAAATTCCTGCACCAGATTACCAGGCCGTACACCCATGAAAGGGGCAGCAGGAAACGATAGGTATGCGGGAGCTTCCGGTTCATACATGCAAAGATAAAAAAAAGGGGCATCTGCCCCTTTTTGCTGTTGCACAGGAATCAGTATAATTCAATGAAGTAGGGAAGTCGCGCCTGAATCCTGTCCATGGAAAGGATTTGCTGCAGGTTAACGTAATGACGCGCCGCACCGCCAAGTTCTTTTTTTATCAGGCGCATGCTGACCTCGCCGGTCAGACTCTTCAACAGTTGTTCCATGGGATCGGGCTGTGCCGGAAGTTCCTTGATGTCCCAGGCTTCAATACCGGCGAGTTCTGCAGCCAGATCGATGGCTTCATTCAATCCTCCAAATCCGTCGATCAGGTGGATGTCCATGGCATTGATCCCGCTCCAAACCCTGCCTTCCGCAATTTCTTTTACTTTTTCCACTTCCATATCTCTTCCGTCGGCAACATACTGAACAAACTCTTCATAGTTTTCTTCAATGCCTGCCTGCAAATATTCGCGTTCAGTGGGTTTCAGCGGCCGGTAAAACGATCCGAAATCAGCGTGTTCATTCGTTTTAACCACATCGAAGGTGACGCCGATCTTGCGGGTGAGCAATTCCTGGGCGTTGGGAATAATTCCGAATACACCGATAGAGCCGGTAATAGTAACCGGGTTGGCCAGCACGCGGGTTGCCGGAGCCAGGATATAATAACCTCCCGATGCTGCCACGTTTCCCATGCTGGCAACCACCGGCTTCACTTCTGATGATACCTTCACCTCTCTCCAGATGGCTTCTGAGCCGATTACACTCCCTCCGTGAGAATTTACCCTTAGTACGATGGCCTTAACAGAACTGTCGGCTCTGGCTTCACGAATGGCTTTTGCAATTTTACCGGGCTTCATACCGGTGGCTCCGCCGGTAAGATCCATGCCGATATCCCCCAGGGCATACACTACCGCTATTTTGTTATCCACAGGCTTTTCTTTTTTAACTTCTACTCCTGTGTATTTTGACATATTTACAAACCTGACCGATTGTGTTTCACTGAGGTCAGAAAGGTTGAGCAGTTCGTCAAGTAGTTCGTCTTCATATTTCAACCCGTCAATCAGACCCAGCCTGAGAGCATCATCGGCATTCTGGATTTCCAGATTGTCAGCAATCCGGTTCAATACATCGGCAGGAATATTACGTTCTTCCTCAATGCCCTTCACCAGATAATCCCATATGGCTCCCATGTAGGTCATGATCTGTTCCCTGCTGGCTTCACTCATTTGTTCCTGAATGAATGGCTCCACCGCGCTTTTGAATTTTCCATGTCGGATCACCTGCACTTCTACCCCCAGTTTTTCCAGGGCGTTCTTATAGAACATGATCTCCGAACGCAGTCCGTAAAACTGGAATTCGGTAATCGGACTGAGGTAGATCTTATCGGAAACGGTGGCCAGGTAATAGGCCGCATGGGAAATAAGTTCATCGGAATAACTGACAATGAATTTCCCGGATTCTCTGAAATCAATCAGGGCGTTTCTGATCTCCTCCAGGGTGGCAAATCCGGGGCTCAAAGGCCCCAGTTCGATATAGATTCCCCGGATGTTATCATCATGTTTTGCTTTTTCTATGTTTTTCAGAATATCGTTCAATCCTGCAGGTGTAGTAAATTCAAAGTTCAGTGGATCGAAGTTTTCAAAAGGATTGTTACTGGACCGATCGGGGATGGTTTGGTTCAAATCCAGTTTCAGTACAGAATTTTTTCGGATCACGGCAGGCTTTTGACCTGCTGACAACATAGCACCGAATAGGATGAGCGAAATGAAGAAAATGATCACAGAAGAGACAAAAAAGCCCAGAATGGCTGCCAGGGTGTATTTCAGAAATTCTTTCATGGGAAATGATTTTTTTTGTTGGGTTTACATGATCTGGTTCGAATTGAATAAGCAGTAATGACATAAAGATAAGCAAATGCAAAATTGGTTGTTTGTTTTTATTTTCAAAATAGTTTCATTTGATATAATAATAGATACTATTTCTATGTCAGTTGTATGTTTGTTACTGGGAAGTAATCTGGGTGACCGCTACGCACAGATGGAAAAGGCGGAAGATCTGCTTTGCCGTACCACAGGGAAAAAACTGACTGCTTCAGGGTATTACAGGTCTCCGCCATGGGGTTTTGCAAGCAGGAATGATTTTCTTAACCGTGCCCTGTTGTTTGACACCGTATTATCTCCCCGTGAAGTAATGTTCAATTGCCTTGAAACGGAGAAGAAATTGGGCCGCCTAAGAAATACCACAGGTTATGCCGACCGGATAATTGATATTGATATTCTTTTCTATGATGACCTCATTATCCATGAACCCGGTATTACGATTCCTCATCCCCGACTTGAAGAACGAAGATTTGCACTGGCTCCTGTGGCGGAAATTGCTCCTGGCTGGAAGCATCCTCTTCTTGGCAAGAATGCGGTGGCCCTGCTGGAGCAATGTCCCGACCATTCCGAAGTGATTCCTTGGGAACCTGATCAGGGCTGAGAATGCCTGCTGAGGTAGGGGAAGATCAAAGGGAGGCGATTGCTGGATATGACCGGACCATAGAACGTCGTCCCTCCAAAGAACAACAGGGGGTTTTCCTGGTTATGAAACCATTGATTGCAGGTTTCGATGACCAGATTTCTTCCGGAATGCTCCACCAGATACCGGTTTATCAGCCGGAATAACGCCTTTTCTTCTTTTCCTTCTGTTGTCTCCAGCGGGTACATGAGATGGGTTTTTTGATGACCTGAGATGAAAAGGCAAACAGCAGAAAGGTTATTAGTTTCGGAATACAATCCCCACAGATTCCCGTAGCGGTACCGGATGGCATGAGCTGCCAGCAGCCTGGCATTACGGAGGCTGATGGTTTTTTGTGCTGCTGATCCTTTATTTCCGTGATCTTCCCACATGGTGATCAGATCGTTGGGCTGCACCAGCCGGGTGCCTGTGGCATAAGATTTCCCGGTAGCAAAATCCTGTATTTCCCGGTGAAAAGAACGCTTCAATTGATGGTATGGCCGGATCAGGTCAAGACTGGTGGTGGCATAGGTATCCAGGTACTTTTTGTCGACCGGGATAGGGGTATATTTGTGCAGGGGATAGTGAATAAAATGAAACTTTTTAATAACAGGCTGAAGAAACTCCAGAATGATTTTTTCCGGAGGAGGTTGACGCGAATAAATGCCCAGAGATACTCCCGGTACCGGGTTGGACAACCACCGCATTCCCCATCGTTTACCCGAGGGAAGAGGCATAACCATTTCATAGTCGTTGCTTACCAGGGCTTCCCACCGGTCGAACAGGCGGTTTAGCACCCATGAATATCCAAAAATATTGGCATTCAGAGACCTTGCAACTACTTTGTCCCATCTGGCGGTATCAATTTCTTTCTGACCCAAATGTCTGATCATATGTGCGGTAGTTTTCAAAGGAGTCCTTCGTCGGAAAAACTGAAAAACTGATTGTTGGCAATGATCAGATGGTCAAGAACCTGGATATCCATCAGTTTGCCTGCTTCCTTGAGTTTCTTCGTGATGCTGATATCGGCTTCGCTGGGGGTGAGATTGCCAGAAGGATGATTATGACACAGAATGAGGGAAGAAGCCCTTTTCTCCAGGGCTTCACGCAGGATAATTCTGACATCGGTAACGGTTCCGGCTATACCGCCCTGACTGGTTTTTATTTTGGCAATGATTCTGTTTGAACGGTTCAGCAGAAGGATCCAGAATTCTTCATGGGGCAGATCTTCCAGTATCTGCTGGAATATTTCGGCCACGTCACGGCTGCATGAGATTTTCTTTTTTTCCCTGATGTCTGAGAGTTTCCTCCTGCGTCCCAGTTCCAGAGCAGCCACAATGGAAATGGCCTTGGCTTCTCCAATTCCTTTATGCTTCATCAGGTCATGCACACTGAGCTTGCCCAGTTCATTCAGGTTATTTCCAACGGAGAGGAGTATCTTTTTCGCGACCTCCACAGCCGTTTCACTCCTGCTTCCCGAACCGATCAATATGGCGATCAGTTCTGCATCACTCAGAGTATGTGTGCCTTTTTCCAGAAGCTTTTCGCGTGGACGATCTTCCACGGCCCAGTCCTTGATGCTTAGCCTGGTTTGATAATCCATGACCGCAAGAGAAAAGTGTACATGAAAGATAGAAAAATTAAGGGGAATATAAAAATACGGTTATTCAGCTGGTTTGAAAAGAAAAATGGCTGCCATAATGATATGACAGCCCAATTATTATGAATTTGAAGGATATTGATTAAGTAAAAGTATACTTACAGGCTGTTTACATGTTTGGCAAGGCTGCTTTTCAGGTTTCCAGCTTTATTCCGGTGAATGACATGCTTTTTGGCAAGTTTGTCAAGCATGGCATTTATTCTCGGGAGCAATTCTTCGGCTTCCTGTTTACTGGTGGTTTTACGCAGCTTTTTTACGGCGTTCCGGGCTGTCCGGGCATAATATCTGTTCCTCAGACGCCGGGTTTCGGTTTGCCTGATCCTTTTCAGTGCTGATTTGTGATTGGCCATTCCTTCTTTTCTTTCTTTCATCAAAAAATGTAGCCCGTAGGGGAATCGAACCCCTGTTACCAGGATGAAAACCTGGCGTCCTAACCCCTAGACGAACGGGCCCCTAAAGAACTTCCCATTATTGGGACTGCAAAAATAAGAACTTTTTTATTCTTGTCAATATTTTTTTAAAAAATATGCCGGCTGGTGTTCTGCTCGTCTGTTTCCTCAGAAAATGTATCGCACAGATATACCACCGCCGATTAGCAAGCGGAATGTGCTGATGATATTGAGCCCTGGCATCAGATCAAGACTGACATTTAGAGGGAGGTCATCGAAAGTGTATTCCAGGCCTCCTATCATATCAACTCCCAGAACCGGCTCAATGCCCAGGTTGGTATAGAATCTTCCGTAGTCGTCATAACCTGCATGGGCTCCCACACCGAAATAATAGTTCAGGTTGGGCACCTCATTGGTGGGACGGTGCATTTCATACAACCCGGTAATCTGGAGCCCCGAGATGAACGAGTAGGAAGAAAGTATGAATTCAAGGGCATTCTCTTCAGTGATGAAATGTTTGAAGGTGAGTCCGTAAGGATTCCCCCCGCGCAATCCAATGGAATTGACATAGTGCTGGGCATTCAACTGGCTTGTTAATACAAATAGTACAGCTACAAAAAACAGAATTTTTTTCATATCGCAGTCCTTTAGTGTTTTTATTATTTAAGTGGGCAATATTAACTAATTTTTCCTGTAAACAAAACCTTCCATATCTTGTTTATTTACCGGAAAAATAAAAACGGATAAAATGAAAACACTGAATAAATTTCTTCAATATATGCTTGGTTTGATCCTTCTTCTGTATGCTTTGAACAAGTTTTTCCAATTCATGCCTGTACCCGAAATGCGGAGGGAAGCGGTTTCTTTTTATTCATCTCTGGTGAATACAGGATATATTATGCCTGTGGTGGCTGTTTTTGAAATACTTGTTTCCCTCGCCCTTTTCTCAGGCCGGTATATTGCTCTGGCCATGGCGGTACTTTTCCCCCTGAGCCTGAATTTTGTTTTTTTCCATCTTTTTCTTGATCCGCCGAATATTATTCCGGCCCTTTTAACGCTGGGGCTGAACGTATATTTTCTGTTCAGGTACCGGAGGGCTTACCGTGAATTGCTGTTGCCCCGGTAACAGGAAAGATTAAATTTCAATTTGTCCGGTAAGATACGTGCGTGCATATCCGCCGATGGCCACCCGGTTGTGTTTCATTTCGCAAAACAGTTCTCCCCGGCGTTCAGAAACCTGCAAGGCGTGCAATTTCTTCTTCCCCAGGCGGTTTGACCAGTATGGAACCAGCATGGTATGGGCCGAACCGGTTACGGGATCTTCGGTAATACCGGCCGCCGGGGCAAAGAACCGCGAAACGAAATCGCATTCGTTTCCCGGAGCGGTAACTATAATACCCAGCACATCGAGGTCTTTCAGTTTCGAATGATCGGGGCGCATGGCAATCACATCTTCTTCCCTGTTGAATACGGCCATATAATCCCTGGCCCGGTACAGCTCAAGCGGTTCTTTGCCCAGCCCCCTGGCCAGTGCCCCCGGAATCTCTGCCCCTTCATTCCGGCTGGCCGGAAAATCAAGGATGATCCGGTCATTTTCCATTGAAACATACAAATGACCACTGTGGCCACTGACAAAATGAATGCGGGAAGAGCCATACCCCAGATGCCGGAACAGCACATGGGCACTGGCCAGGGTGGCATGTCCGCACAGATCTACCTCCGTTTCGGGTGTAAACCATCTGATTTCATAGTGATCGCCTGAGGGCACAAAAAAAGCGGTTTCCGAAAGGTTGTTCTCGGCCGCTATCTGTTGCATAAGAGAATCGTCAATCCATTGATCCAGCGGACATACGGCGGCCGGGTTACCACCGAAAACCTTCTGTGTGAAAGCATCAACCTGGTAGAGAGTGAATTTCATGTTTTCAGCCTGTTATTGTTTTCCCTGTACCACGTCCAGTTGAACCTCATTGACCAGTTTCCTTCCTGCTTCCAGATCGTCGAGGTTTTGCAGGGTGGTTCCGGCAATTTCTTCGAGTGCCTCGCGGGTCATGAATGCCTGATGGGCCGTGACCAGCACATTGGGGAATGTCATCAGGGTATTGATGGCTTCGTCTTCGATCAGCATTTCCGAAAGATCCCTGAAAAACAAACGTTCTTCCTGGGCGTATACATCTATTCCCAGGTAACCGATTTTCCGTTCCCTTAAGCCCCTGATGACCGATGAGGTACTGATTAACTTGCCCCTGCTGGTATTGATCAGCATAACACCGTCTTTCATCCGGGCTATACTTTCCTGATTGATCATCTTGTGAGTTTCGGGGGTAAGGGGGCAATGGAGTGAAATGATATCGCTTTGTGCGTACAGTTCGTCAAGATCGGTATATTTTACCCCGTGATGCTCAAGGGCCTTGTTGGGGTACTTGTCGTATGCCAGTATTTTGCATCCGAATCCCAACATAATCTGGGCAAAGGCCGATCCAATTTTTCCGGTGCCAATAACACCTGTGGTTTTTCCGTACAGGTCAAAGCCGGTAAGACGCACAGCGGAAAAATTGCCTTCCCTTACCCGGTTATAGGCCTTGTGGGTTTTTCGGTTGAGTGTCAGAATCAAAGCCACGGCATGTTCGGCAATAGCGTGCGGAGAATAGGCAGGAACTCTCAACACAGGGATACCATAATCGTGGGCTGCCTGCAGATCTACCTGATTGAATCCGGCACATCGAAGTGCAATGACTTTGATATGCAGAGAATGCAGGATCTCCATACAGGCCCTGTCGATGCGATCGTTGACAAAGGCACATACCCCGTCAAATCCCCGGGCAATGGGTGCGGTTTCTTTCTTCAGCGAATGCTCGAAATAAACCAGTTCATGCCTTCCGTTCCGGTTGGCTGCATCGAAATATTCCCTGTCATGTGGAAGAGTACTGAACATTGCCACTTTCATCACGTCCTCCTTTCTGTTTGATTACAGCATGATGCCTCCGGCAGGAAACGAACCGACCGGATGTTCTTTCCAAAAGTAAGAAAAATAATATCATCTCCCCGATTGGATTCTTTCCTCATAAATGCCTAACTTCGTTTAACCAATTCAACCGATATGTTCCGTTTTCTGAAAAACCGGTCAGATGCCTCACGACGGGTAAAAATGGCCGATATGGACGGCACCCCTCTGAAAGAAGGGGACATAGTGATCTCTTACCGTTACGATATGGGAAGATGCAAAATTGTGAGTACCGATCAGGGATTTGTTTATGAGTCACTCGAATCGGGAAAGCAGGTTAACTGGGCCCGAATGATCGATGCCCGCACTGAGTTGCAAAAGGTCAAAAAAATAAGTGAAAAATCTTCATGATCGATTATCACATACATACCTCACTTTCCGACGGTAGCGGTGAACACAGGGAATATTACAATGAAGCGCTCAGGCTTGGTCTTTCTGAAATGGGCTTTTCAGATCATTTTTGCCTGCGGCCTGTTCCCTGGGCCATGGGATTGGACGATCTTCCTGCCTGGAAGAAACGCATGCAGAGGGTAAGAAAGGAATGTTCGGGGTCCTGCCGGGTTAAAACCGGACTGGAAGTGGATTATTTCCCCGAAAGGGAAGAGGAACTCAGAGCCGTTCTTGACAGGCTTCCCCTTGATTATGTTATAGGGTCGGTACATTTTCTCGGAACGTGGAATTTTGATTCGTCACCTGACGGATATGACGAATGGGATCTGAGACATCTGTACGAATATTATTACAACCTGATTAAAAAAGCTGCAGAATCAGGTTTGTTTAATATGATAGGGCACCTCGACCTGGTAAAAAAATTCGGTCATCGCCTGGCAGATGGCCTGGATGAAATCATGACAAGAACCCTGGAAGCTATCAGTAATGCCGGATTAGCAGTGGAGCTGAACACCAGCGGAAGGAACAAACCCTGCCGTGATTTTTACCCCTCATATACCTTGCTCGAACAATGTTATCAGTTAGATATACCGGTTACCCTGGGATCGGATGCCCATAATCCCGGCGATGTGGGGCAGCATTTTCCCGATGCCATTGACATGCTGAAGAAAATAGGCTATACCCGGGTTGCCGTGTTTGAAAAACGCCAGATTGGTTTCCAGCCGATCAGGGTTCCACAGTAATCGAGGCTGATAACCCGGGGATGTTGTTTTCTCCATTGCGTATGCCGGCGGGTTTATTTATTCAGTGTTTTATCCAGGTGCTTGATAACCGATAGTAGCAGGTGCATATCTTTTTCCCCCAGCAGGGAGATACGTTCTCTGATGCGGTGGTACAGGGGCGTTCCTTTTAAGATTCCGATACGGTTCATGGAATCTTCTATTTTTCCTGTCAGTTGACGAAAACCCGGTTCCGGTCCTGTGGGCACCGGAGCAGGAGGTTTTTGGTTTATCTGAGACAATGACAGGGTATAGGCGATGACCATGACAGCCTGTGAAAGGTTCAGGGAAGGGAAAGTTGTTTGCATGGGGATATATACCATTACATCACAGGCCCTGAGGTGGGCATTGCTCAATCCGCTTTCCTCTTTCCCGAATACAATACCTGCTTTCCTGATCATTGATTTCCTGCTTTTGAGAAAACCGGGCAATGTATCCAGGGCAAAATAATCCCAGTGTGCATTTTTGTGCTTTGCAGTTGTCCCTGCAACGAAATCGAGATCTTGAATGGCTTCTTCAAAGGTATCATATATCTCAGCCTGCTCCAGTATGTCATGTGAACCATGAGCCATAGTGAGGGCTTCCATACAAAGATGATCGGCGGGATTCACCATTCTCATCCGCCGGAACCCCATGGTTTTAATGGCTCTGGCGCTGGCGCCGATATTGCCCGGGACAGCGGGTTCTACCAGTATGAAAAAGATTTCCGCCAAATAGGATCCTGTTTGTATGTTGTATAATCAGTTCGCTACAAACGGGTTTTCCTCCCGCTTTTTCCGTAAAGTTATATCTTTGCGGTAATAACTCGAAACTTATGGCAATTATTCCCGACAAATCTGACCTGAACAGGTTCATCATGGTGGGCGACAGGGTGCTGATCAAGCCCAAAGCCGACCAGGTAAAAACCAAATAGGGATTGTACCTTCCTCCCGGAGTGATGGAAAATGAAAAAATCCATAGCGGTTATGTGCTCAAAGTGGGTCCGGGTTATCCTGTTCCTACCCTGATGGATGAAAGTGAGCCCTGGAAAGGGAAATCGGAGGAAGTAAAATATGTCCCTTTACAGCCACATGAAGGTGATCTTGCCATTTACCTGCAAAAAAGCGGTTACGAAATCGAATTCAACAGGGAAAAATATGTCATCGTCCCCTATTCGGCTATCCTGATGCTTATACGCGATGAAGGGTTGTTTGAATAAACCGGGTGTATTGTCGTAATTGCAACACCTTTCTCTGCAGCCTGTTGGCGGGGTCAGGTGATTTGATCTCTCCGTCTCAGTTCATACAGATCCAGCCGCCTGTCCTTGAGGTTGCGAACACTTCCGTAATTATGCAGTTCTTTCAGCAGGTCCAGATCGGTATCTACAATCAGGGTCATTTCTGTGTTTGGGGTGGCTTCGGCTTTTAAACCGTTGGTGGGAAATGAAAAATCGGCTGGTGTAAAAACTGCTGCCTGAGCATACTGAATGTCCATATTGCTTACCTTGGGGAGGTTCCCGATACTGCCTGCAATGGCTACATAGCATTCGTTCTCGATAGCTCTGGCCCGGGCACAATATCTTACCCTTGAATATCCGTTCTGTGTGTCGGTCAGGAAGGGAACAAAGAGTATCTGCATACCCTCATCAGCCATCACCCGGCTCAGTTCGGGGAATTCCACATCATAGCAGATAAGCACCCCGATTTTTCCGCTGTCGGTATCGAAAACTCTGATTCTCGAACCGCCTGTCATTCCCCAGTATGCTTCCTCATTGGGCGTAATGTGCAGTTTTTCATAGTGATCCCACGAACCGTCACGCCGGCAAACATATCCAATGTTCAGCAGATTATTGTCTCTGATAAACGGCATACTGCCGGTGATGATATTGATATTATATGAAATGGCATACTCAATGAATTTGTCGCGCAGGGGTTCTGTGTATTTTGCCAGTTCCCTGATGGCCTCCGCTTCTGTCAGGTGGTTGTAATCGGCCATCAGGGGAGCGTTGAACAATTCGGGAAACAGTATGAAATCGCTGTTATATCCCGATACGGCATCTATGAAGAATTCAATCTGTTCATAGAGGCCGTCAAGATTTCTGAAATGACGCATCTGCCATTGTACCAGCCCCAGCCTGACGGTGGTTTTGGGAAGTTTGTACCATTTCTGCTTGCTGGTGTAATAGATATTGTTCCATTCCAGGAGGGTGGCATACTCTTTCGATTCCTCATCCCCCGACAGATACCCCCTGAGCACCTTTTTTACATGGAAATCGTTTGAAAGCTGAAAACTCAGTACCGGATCGTGGATTTCCTTCAGTTTGACCTTTTCAATGTATTCCTTCGGACTCAGAGTATCGGCATACTGGTGATACCCGGGAATGCGTCCTCCCATCAGGATGCCCTTGAGATTGAGCTGGTCACACAGTTCCTTGCGTGCTTCATACAGTCTTCTTCCCAGCCTTAGCCCCCGGTAGTCCGGATGGATAAATATATCAATACCATAAAGAATATCCCCCCGTGGATTATGCGTTGAGAATGTGTAGTTCCCGGTGATCTGCCGGTAGGTATGGTCATCGCCAAAATCATCATACCGTACAATGAGGGAAAGAGCACTGCCCACTACTTTACCGTCGGCAATGATGCAGATTTGACCTTCCGGGAAAATCTCCAGCAGCTTCCTGATATGATGTTCTTTCCAGTACGATCCCTCCCAGTTCCTGTAAGCTTCGATCATCGATTCCTTCAGCTCGTGGTAATCACCCAGCCGGAGGTTTCTCAGCTCGATTTTCGATATTTCCGTCATGCTGCAAATCTACTATTTTTCCCACGGGATAGACAACTTGCGGGTAGATTTGTATCCTAACTCAAATAATTTGTCAGCATGACCTGCTGCCAGGGTATGATAATCCCTGAGTCCTTCCGGTTCAATGAACAAATCGCATTGATCTTTCTTCTGCTCAATTTTTGAACCGATACTCAGATGAAAAATACGGGTGGCAATCTGCACGAGTCCGTCCAGCTCAACATTTTTTAATAACGGACTGATATTGGCAGCAATAATGTGTTCGCATTTTTTTTGCAGCGGCTTGATAGGCAGGTTGTCAAACAGTCCTCCGTCCACGTATAATTTTCCGTCAATTTCAACCGGTGCAAACAATATGGGGATGGAACAGGAAGCCAGGATGGTTTCTCCTACATTACCCCGGTCTATGTATTCAACCTTTCCGTCAGTAATATTGCTTACTGTCACTATCAAAGGGTGTTTCAGGTCTTGAATGTCCTTTGCTTCAATATGATTTTCAATAATTTCCTTCAGACCTTCCAGGCTCAGCAATCCGGTTTTGGGAATGTGTACCCTCGAATACTTGAAAAAACCGTTTTCCTTCAGAATATTGTGGGTTTCTTCCGGAGAAAACCCCGCCGCCAGGAATACTCCGGCAATGGCTCCGGCGCTCACTCCTGAATATATGTCAGGATAAACTCCTTTTTCATGCAGGGCCTTCATGATCCCCAGGTGGGCGAATCCTCTGGCTCCGCCTCCTCCTAGTGCAATACCTGTTGTATATTTTCCCATCCTTTTGTTTTTACTGTCAAAGAATACTGTGGAAGGAATGTGTTCAGGAACCTGTCACATCGATAATATAGATGATCACCCCGCTGATCCCCAGGATCAGCGATTTGATGATGGTTCCGAATCGGATGACTTTTTGCGCCGGGAACCGGGTTTTTCTGATCAACATGGCCAGTACGGCAATCAGAATTCCTACCGTGCCGATAATTAACAGGGGTCTGGCCAGCGGAAGGTTAATTAATGCAAAAATGATGCCTGCCAGAATAAGCACCACCAGGATGGCATTAACCCTGTACAGGAACCGGTCGGTTCCCTTTGCCGTTGATTCGGGCAAAGGAGCAAAAGCCGCCAGCAGGCTTAATAAGGCTGAAAGTCCCAGGCCTGCAAGGATCAAAAGGGTTCCGGATTTTTCCAGATAGATCAGTACACCTCCTGCTATGACCATCAGCAGGAAAAAGATATCATAAACCAACTGGTACCTGAACAGGTGGATACCTGCCCGGTTGACCTGATTTTCGGCTGATTGATTTTCCATGGAATGATGTTTTTGTATTACATGATTGTTCCTTACCCTGAAGGTACGATCAAAATTTATTATTTCCATGCCGGGAGTCAAAAAATGTTACTGAAAGTATGACTGTTGCAGATTGTACATAACGCCGGTAAACCTTTCATCAGGAAAATACAGGCGTGATCTTTGGCGGGAAAAGTTCAAAAAGAAATACCTGCTGAAAACCAGTGAACCACTGCCGCTGATCCAGATGATCCTGAAGATTGAATTTTGGAAGACCCTCTGTGGTGCTGGTTACCATGATAAGCCAGTACTGATTGAGGCGACGCTTTCGGTAGAGCCTGAGCTTGTGAGTCTTGCGTTGAAGGGTGTGTTCGATAAGACCGGGAATCCATCCTCCTGTTTCAGGCTCATCGTGTACCGACCAGTGTGAGAAACGAAGTCCGGGTATATACAGAACCCTGATGTGATCAAGAAACGGAAGGTCAACCGGCTGTTGTTCAATTAAACTGTATTCTGTTCCACCGTTTATTTCCTCTATCCGTTCACCCACCCATTCAGCCAGCAGGGTTGCCGTGTTTTGTGCGGAACCTGAACGGTGGTATGCATCATTACGGAAACCGGCCTGAACATACAAACTGATACCATATTTCATTTCAAATAAACTACAGGCTTCCTCCAGGATCCCTTTTACCTCTTCATGATGGGGCCCAGGCTGAAAATAATCTTGTGTGGCATAACTGCCGGTAAGACGTGTTATTTCAATACCAATTGCATACCGGCGGGAATGGCGAAGGATAAAATCGGGCGATTCCGACTTGATAATTCTTCCGCTGGGGAATTCGTGGCTCACATGCCTGAAGGCCTCCAGAAAAATCCATTCTTCCTGATCTTTTGCCGGTGGATCCATGATCATGAACCTGTTTTATGATTATCCTGCCTGATGATTCTTTTACAATTTATTTATTTCAGTATATCCCGAAACCCTGTGATGTCCGGTTATTTGCTCACAAGTCTTAGTCCAACAATGGCGACAATCAGCATAACCAGGAAAAACAGGCGCCGGAAATCGGCGGGCTCTCTGAACAGTAATATGCCCGCCAGAACCGTGCCAGCCGTTCCTATCCCTGTCCATACAGCATAAGCCGTGCCTATGGGAATGAATCGGGTGACTCTGTAAAGCAGCAACATGCTGATGACCAGACTGGCTGCAAATCCGCCCAGCCAGAGTAGGGATTCGTTTCCCGTGGTTTCCCTGGCCTTACCCAGGCAAATGGCAAATCCGGTTTCAAACATTCCTGCAACAATCAGCATCAACCAGTACATAGATAGGTTCCTCCTGTTTTTTTCCGTTTTTACAAATTCATTTTCCATTTATTTTCAGAAAAGGAAGCCTGCGGGTAAGTTACAAAAAAACAGGCGTGGCGACTGTCCCATCATAACTTCTGGTTCCGTTTCAGTTTGTCGGCGTTTGTATCCTACGATGTTATCCGAATCCAAAACTCCACCGATCTCTCAGGATTCGTTGACATCCAAGGGTATGCCTGTTCAGATTAAAGTTTTATAAATATTTTCTTTTTATAAAGCCACCAGGCGGGAATGAAAAGAATTCCCACATACAACAGGGCATATAACAGGCTCATAAATTCGGGTGAGAGCAGGGTATGTTTTGACAGATTAACAAAATAGGTGTTCAGCGTGGAACCACCTATCGGCGTTCCATAAAAAACAAACCCCAGGATATCGGCCAGTACATAGATGGTAATGGCGTTCGAGCCGAAAATGATCCCAATTCTGGCTATTCCTGTTTTGTTCTGCATATCTACCCGGAACAGGCTGGCGGCCAGCAGGATCATGGCAAGGCCCCCCGTTACCAGTACATAAGAACTGGTCCACAGGTTTTTATTAAGGGGGAAAAACCAGCTCCAGATATAACCGGCTATGGCCAGAATTGTTCCCAGAAAAAACATCCATATTACCTTTCGTTCTTCTCCCATTTCACTCAGGATCAATCTGCCTGTGAGCATACCCATTATTCCGGTAGCGATAGCCGGAAAAGTACTGAGAATCCCTTCCGGATCCCAGGTTCCCTGCCACATCTTCCCCGGCAGCAATTGACTGTCAACCCAGGCCGCCAGATTTATTCCCGGTTCAAGCATGGCTTTATCATTTCCGGGAGTGGGGATCAGCACCATGGCCAGCCAGTAAACAACCAGTATCAACCCGCCGGTGACCAGCTGGGTCTTCCAGCGGGTATGAAGGAATAGCAGGGAAACAGCCAGAAAGACGATGGCTATTCGTTGCAAAACTCCTGCATAACGCAATTGCGACAGATCAAAATGGTGAATGTAATTTAGCAGAAGTCCAACCAGAAAGATTTTGAATGTGCGAAACAGGATCTTTCGGTAAATAGCCCCGCGGCCAATACCCCTGTTTAAAAGTTTGGTGTAGGCCAGGGCGATGGATACTCCCACAATGAAAAGGAAAAACGGAAAAATCAAATCGGTGGGTGTCATTCCGTGCCAACTGGCATGCAACAAAGGGAGATAAACATGCGACCAGCTGCCGGGAAAATTTACCACAATCATGGCAGCAATGGTAAACCCGCGAAAAGCATCGAGCGATAACAGACGTTTGTTTTCCATAAGTAATAAGTTTCATTTCACCGGATACTGCCAAAGAGCCGTTAAAAGGTTCTGCACCATCGATCAGGCCTTTCCTTTCCGGTTCATAACTTCCATTGTTTCCTCCAGCCTTCTGGCATGTCCCAGAAATTCATCCACATTCATTTCTTTAAAGAACAGCAGACCGTGGGTGGCCCGTATACGCGGACTTTCATGCTGGTAGAAAAAATTCTTGCCCAGTACAAGCTGTGTCTGCCTGAGTTGATCCACCCATATTTGCCGGGTCAGTTCACTGAATTTCCCATCGTACTCATAGCTGGGGAAGGATGCTTCTACCTGGCTCAGATAACTGTTGGTAAAAGCATGATCCATCACACTCATGGCATTCAGGGAGACAGGAACAATCACATTCGCTTCCGCCGGATGGAAACGGTGCCATACATTGCGGTACCCCCAGATCCTCAAATCCGACAGGTCTTTTTCTTTTTGCCATAACCTGACGGCTTCAGCCAGAACCTGTAGTACTTTATAATGCGTGTCGGGGCCGCTTCCTTCAGGATCAAAAGCCAGACTGATCACCGAGGGATTAATCTCCCTCATCTGATCCAGTACCGGTTCCACATCTCTTTTCCGGTAGGGTTGTTCGGTAAAGATGTCCCCGGTATAAAATCCCAGTCGCATATGGTGCACATCTTTCACCTGGATACCGAACCGTGCCCATACCAGTTCTTCCTCAAATTCTCTGATCCTTCCTTTTAATTGCTGTATAGGTTCGGGATTCTTTTCACCGTCATAACTGTTGTAAAGAACCGTGAGAATTTCATTGATCTGCCCCTCCAGTTCCTTCACATCGTGTACCTGGTAAATTTCTACCAGCGAACGGACAATCCGGTGTGATAACCCGCGTCTTAACTCAAAAGGCTCTCCCGATGCCACCTTGATCAGATAATGGTAGACATCCTTATCCCATTTGTATCGATATCCCTTTTCAAAAAAATCGGGATATTCGGTCATCTGGATCAGTCCCGCATTCAGAAATTTTCTGGTGTCCTCCAGCGCTTCTGTTATGAAACGGTTGGTAACCGCCGTAAATCCTGAAGTTAGAATGGAAAAATGGGCTTTGTTGGTTTCGTTTCTGAGCAGACGGTGAATGTGGGGCAGCATGCCCAGCATGATATCGTCGTGGTGAGGGCCGGTATGGAAATATACCTGGTGACTTTCTCCTTTCATTCCCCGGTTGATCTTTTGCACTACCGAGTCTGTCACCTTTTGAACGGTCTTTTCATTCAGCCCGGGAATTTTTGAGCAGGTTGGATCGCTTTGCAGATCCTCGATGGACAGGTGGTGGGCATACTTGTCGAGTTTCCGGCACAGATCGATCACCGCCCGCTGGGTTTTTTCCTCGTTCCAATGCTGTGGATCATAATATTTTTCTATACTGTCACTCAATTTCGAGCCCGCTCCCCTGGTGAGGTAGAAACGGGCATTTTTCAGCCTGTGAAGGGACGAAGCGGGATATAGATTCGAAGGCATTTCCTCAAGAGCATTTTTTACTACCTGGGCCTTGGCTTCACCGGCAGCAAAAATAATGGCAGTGGTATCGGGATGGTAAGTAATGGTTTCCAGCCCTATGGTAATTACCAGCCGGTTCCGTGCAATTTCAATCCCCCCGAGATCGGAAGCCGCTACAGCCTGGGTCTCGAAATTGGTGGATGTTAATCGCGTGGTGGAATGATGATCGGAGCCCCGCGTATTGAAAGCAATATGCCCGTCAGGACCGATTCCCCCGAGAAAAAAACCCAGGCCTCCCATTTCACGGATGCGGGCTTCGTATTCCGAGCACCAGTTATCGATCATGAAGATGGATTGCTGCTGAAGCTGTTCGAATTTACTGGCTGGTTCACGGTAACGGAGCGATAAATCAACCACAGAATCCGGAAAAACTTCTGTGTAATGTTTTCCTTCTGCCAGTGGGATCTTTTCCGAATCGATCAGCATGGCATTCTGGCTTTTCAGTCCGAACCCTTTGAGGTAAAAATGCTTCACGTAATAACAGAAGCTGTTATGCTGGGATGAATCGATCGGGTAAAATTCATCGATCTGAACAAAACGCAGGCGGCTGAGATCGGGTCGTGAAAGCTTTCCCAGGCCATACTGGTTCCGCATCGTCCTCCCCTTTCCGGTATCCCACTGCTCAAGCAGGTACCTGGTCCATAATATGAAATACTCCGGCGTTTTTCCGGTTGGCAGGCTGATCACCCCTTCCGGGTTTTCGGCAATCCATTCAAGAAACCGCAACGACGTAAGAAGACCCAGCAGGGGAAAATTATCCACCACAATGAAGGGAACATTGGTTTTTTGCCGTGCGATGTTTCCTTCACCGGTGAAATGCCTCTCTACATTTGTGAAGTTGACTGAATGCATTGTTCCGATATTTTTATAACTTGAATTGTTTTTATCTGATTTCTGTCTCCCGGATTTGAAAAGCCAGTTTTAAGATACTAAATTCTTAAAGAAATAAACACTGCGATGAGAAATTATTTCATTTCTTTCCTTCTTATACTATTGATTATCAGTGTCCAATGTAAATTTTTGCCCGATGGTCCTGCTGTCGGGGAAATTCGGGTGGAATGGGAACTGGTAAGTAATGTTGACAACCCTGCTCCGGGTGCCCTGGCCTGTTTTACTCTTACCAATCCGGGTAAGACCATACTGGGATCTTCCGGATGGGCCCTGTATTTCAATATGGCTCCCCGCACGATTATTGCCGCTTCTGATACCGCACAGGCTGATGTGCAGCATATTAATGGCGACTGGTACAAACTTGTGCCACGCAAAGGGTTTCATCTTCCTCCCGGCGAAAGCATCGAACTTTACTATGCCTTCCGGGGATGTTATCTCAAGGAAAGCGATGCTCCGCAGGGGCTTTATTTTGTGTTGTTCAATGAAGAAGGAGAGCAGCAGGATATTACCGTTGTCAGCGATTACAGGGTGAAACCTTTTGTCAGGACCGGCCAGTTACGCTGCCACCCAAACGATCCTTCTCCTCTTCCCTGGGCATCGGCCACACTCAGGGAATATGCCGCGATGAAACCGGATTCTGCCATGGAACCCATGCCGCTGATTCCCTCACCTGTGAAATACAAAACCGGAGAGCATCATATAATACTGGATTCATCCTGGTCGATTTCTTTTGATGAAGGTCTGAATTTTGAAGCCCGGTACCTGAAGAAAAAATTAGCTGAATTGACCGGTATAGAACCGGGTGAAAACGGCCGTGAAGGAATTGCCGGCCAGCTGATAGAATTGAAAAACGTGCCGGTGATAGTGGGAGGGAAGACCGAAGAAAGCTACCGGCTTGAAATGGAAAGCGGAATGATCCGTATACAGGGCACTCCTGCCGGTGTGTTCTATGGAATACAGAGTCTGCTGGGGCTTATTCCCTTTTCAGCCTGCCGGGAAAAGGGGGGAGCCGTTTCCTTTGCTGAAACAACTGTCGAAGATGCTCCCCGCTTTGCGTACCGCGGTCTGCATATTGATGTATGCCGGAATTTTCAGACCAGCGACCAGCTGCTGAAAGTTATCGACCTGATGAGCCAGTACAAGCTAAACCGGATGCACCTGTACCTGACGGAAGATGAAGGATGGAGGATTCAGATCAAAGCGCTTCCCGAACTAACCGAAGTGGGTTCACGTCGGGGCCATCCCGCAAAGGAGCCTGAATGCCTCCCTCCGGCTTATGGGTCCGGGCCTTTCCCGGATGGCCCGGATAATTATGGAACAGGATATTATTCACAGGAAGAGTTTAAAGAGATCATTCGTTATGCCCATGACAGGCATATTCAGGTGATTCCCAGTATAAACCTTCCCGGTCATGCACGGGCGGCCATCAGGGCCATGGAGGTCCGCTACAGGCGCCTGATGGAAGAAGGGAAACCCGAAGAAGCAGAACAATACCGGCTG
Organism: Bacteroidota bacterium; assembly: GCA_011049175.1. Taxonomy (GTDB): domain Bacteria; phylum Bacteroidota; class Bacteroidia; order Bacteroidales; family VadinHA17; genus HyVt-105. The sequence continues at coordinate 29,831 of DSCJ01000083.1, forward strand.
ATCGACCCGGAGGAAAAATCGGTGTACCGGTCGGCACAATTTTATAACGATAATGTGGTGAATGTGGCAAGAGAATCGGTTTATCATTTTTTTGAAACCGTGGTTGATGAGGTTATTGCTATGTACAGGGAAGCAGGAGCCCCCCTGGATATGATCCATACCGGAGGTGACGAGGTGCCGGATGGGGTATGGACAGATTCACCACAATGTGATACGTTGCTTGCCCGCCTGCCAGGAGTCAGCGATCTCAAAAACCTTCAGAACTATTTTTTCCGGAGGATCGTTCGCATCCTGGAAGAAAGGGGGCTGAGAACCGGCGGCTGGGAAGAAGTAGCCCTTACCCGATGGGAAGATGAAACATACAGAGTAAATGAAGAATTCAACCGGGGGAATGTGGTTCCCTATATCTGGAATAACCTTCGTGGCTCGGAAGATCTTGGCTACAGGATGGCCAACAGGGGCTATCCGGTGGTGCTGTGTCCGGCCACCAATATTTATTTTGACCTGGCTTATGATTCCCATCCGAAAGAACCCGGTCTGTACTGGGCAGGATACAACAATGAGCGGGATGCCTGGGAACTGGCACCGTTTCACATGATTCCGGAAAATAATCCCGCCCCGGAGAAACTTGAAACACACGGCAGGTTGAATATTCTGGGCCTGCAGGCTGAGCTGTGGCATGAAACCATCAGGGGAGGGGAGATGATGGAATATTACCTCCTGCCCAAACTGATCGCTTTTTCAGAACGCTCCTGGGCACAAATGCCTGACTGGGAAATTCCCTTTGCAAACGAAAATACCCGGGCACTGAAAAAGACACAATGGCAAAAATTCCTGAGAACCCTTTATCTGGAAGAGCTCCCAAAACTGTCCATCCTGAACGGTGGGTATGTCTATCGCGTACCTCCTCCCGGCGCTGTGATACGGAACGGGTTTCTTCATGCCGGTATGCCCTGTGATGGATTCAGCATATGTTATACCACCGATGGTTCCGAACCTACCACGGCCTCAAAGAAATTCCTAGGGAAGATTCCCTTCAGAAATACCATCCTGTTGAAAGCATTCGACCGGGCCGGACGTGGCAGCCGAACGGTTAGGGTGAGCGCTGATCTTTATGATGACCGGGAATAAAAGCCGCTTCAATGATTTTCACGGCCTCATCTGACCATTCATAAGTGTGAACAGCATCCCTTTTACAGTGTCCCACCCACATAGGTATTTCTGCTACAATACTGTAACAGGTAATACCGTGGGTCATTTCAGCAATATGGAATATTGTTGCGAGCCGATAATGCAAAACCTCTGCCAGGCTCTGCGTGACGTTAGCCTCCCTTCTCAATACTGTGAGATAGATTCGTGCGGGACCCCCGGAATAATTTTCCACCAAATAATCCCGGATACCGTTAACAGAAGCCTACTGTTACCATTACCGCTCCCGGTATTTTTGCCGTATGGTTGTGTGGATGATTATTTCTTTTTGAATTCAATTAATTCAACGGGAACTCCGTTATGCTCAATCATCGCCACTCTTACTCCTTCTGAAGGTGGGTTTGGCTCAGTTATTATTTTTAAATTACGGCTTGCTAATTCGAAATCCAGATCATCCACTTCAAATGCCACATGAGGAACGGTTTGCACCAGATGATGAATGGGGCTGTCTTTCTCAAACCTCATCCATTCTATACCGAACGGGCTGGTTTCAAACCCGGAGACATAAAACCTGAACCGAGGTATGTATTTTTCATCCGGCAGTACTTTATCAGTGGGTATTCCCAGGTGATGGTATTTCCATCCCCATTTTTCAATTGCTTCCGGTAATTGATGGTCTTGTCTTGCTTTGTCTGACAGGATCTTGTTTTTCATTGAGATGAATGGAATTTGCAGCTTGCATACCGCTAAATTAGCTTTTTTATTGCGGGTCTCCATATCCGCAGAAAGAAAGATTATTCTTTTTCATTATTCTGCCTGTTTCTTTAACCATTCATAATATTTGTTCCGGATTTCCTGATTCATGCTGCCATGCCCTCCGCGGTCCGTTTCAAAAGTAACATTGCAACCGGCATGCCTTAGTTTTTTAACCATTTTTTCCGTTAGTTCAAACGGGCAATTCAAATCGTTTGTACCGTGAAAAATAAAGATGGGAACGTTTCTGAATTTTTTCAGGTATTTGTTTTCCAGGAAATTTGGCTCATCCGGATCGATCCAGCGCCTTGCCAGATCGGGATGGCCAGATAAGATGGCAATGGCCCTGTATCTTTCCGGATGCTCGTAATAGGTTCTGTAAACACCATATCCTCCCATGGAAAATCCGCTTAATATGATCTTTGTGGTATCAATGGAAAAGTTTTTTATTACGTCGGAAATAGAATATTCAATATCGGCCTGGGCTTTAGGAACAGCGAAACAGTTTGACGTGCCCCTTCCGTTAGGAGCCAGTACGATAAAGCCTGAGGGTTTTACTGGGGTTCTTGACAATACCCTGTCATCGTCCCCACTGCCATGGAGGTAAACAAGCAATGGAAATCGTTTCTCGCCTGTATAATCGTCAGGGATAAACAGGGAATAGGGATACAGATTCCCGTCTTTGTCCGACCGGTAAGCTCGCCTGTAAACGCCTTTTTTCCTCATTAGCGGGTCGGTTCCGGCCTTTAGTTGTTCCAGGTAATGATTGGCTTCTGCAAATTGTTTCCGCACGGTATATGAACTTTCGTAGTATTTGATCCTGTCCAGTGCAGAGTCTATTTCATTGATATAAAACATCAGGGTATTGTAGGTTCCGGCAGAAATGCAGGATTCGAATGAGCGAATAGCTGATCGGTATTCTTTTGCATTTGTTCCGGGGAAAACGCTGAAATAATGCCTGCCTGTTAACTTGCCTTCGCAAAAAACCTCTGCTTTGTATCCGCCTGATATCAGATCACTGTTTTCAACAGGAATTTCAACTACCGGGAATCCGTTACGAAATCTCATCAGGACATTCTTGCGGGCAACGGTGGAGTTTTCTCCCGATATAATGTTGATGGCAATTCGTATGGAGGTGTCGGCCGGGGCATAGCAGGCCAGTCTGACCACAGGATCTTCATTCTCCTGAATATGGTTTTTCAGAAGCGTGGATGAAAACCGGGCGATATTACCCCCGGGTTTTCCAAATGGGTAAACCCGGTATTTTTTCTCTGATTGTTCACTCTGCATGTTATTATCCTCAAGGATAAAATAGTCATTTTTTTCCCTGTTGCCCATTGCTTTGACAAAACAGAGATTAATGCCTATACTGTCTGAAAACCAGGGATGGTAAGGATGCACTTCTTCCCAGGGGAGAAGCAGCTCGAACGAAACCTTTCCGTTTTTACAACCGGTTTCAAATTTTGTATCCCGGCTTAAGGGGCTCATTATTAAGTCCATGTTGTAATACCAGATCATTTTACGCGACCATGAGTGACCGGCAGAAAAGCCCAGCACATAAAATTCATCAGTGGGTGCATTGTTTTCTTGGGGTTTCCCAATGAGAAGATGAAACCCATCACCGTTCTGGTATCCCCTGTCGCGTATAACGATACTGTTAGAATTTGCTTCAATGTACAGGTAGAGGATTTTTTCGTTATGCGCCAGGTAATACCCGGCCTCTGCATCAGGATTTTTCCGATGGCTTTTCGAAACAATTTGAAAATCAGTTAAGCGAAAGCCTGGAAGCCCCTCATCAGCATACCCGTCAATGACAGGTGCCTTGAAAAGGTAAGGAACGGTATCTTGTCCGGGGACAATGCGTGAATTAATTATTAGCAGAAAGATTAACAGATATTTCATTTTATTCCTTTTTTTTTCAATAAAAGACTACCTGTCCGGTGAATGGCTGCACTTTACAACACATGCTATCCGGCATATTATCCTGGGAGTTGCATAGGACCTCTTTTAATCAGACGGCGGAGTCTTATTGGAATATTTTTTTTATGATGAAAAACAACTAAATTTACCCGGCCAATAATACTGGATGTTTATATCTTATTCAGATTCGGTGAAGTAAATAACCTGTGGTGTTCTGCCCCGGGTTATCCCTTGATATAACGCTGGCAGTTTCCTGTCAGGGTTCATTTCATTTATGCAAAATAACAACATTGAATTCTTTACCGGAGTAATGCATTTTAATTACTTCATAGGAATACTAAAAATTGAAACATCATGACAAACGATAACCAATCCATTCACGAATTCGATTTTGATTTAATATGTGAATATTTTTCAGGGATGGAACGACAGGGGCCGGGGAGTCCTGAAGCGACCATTCAGGCGGTGAGCTTTATAGATAATCTATCAGATGAATCGCGTATTGCCGACCTGGGTTGCGGAACCGGAGGACAAACCATGGTCCTGGCACAGCATGCTCCGGGGGAAATCACCGGGATAGACCTATTTCCACAATTCATCGACTTATTTAACCGAAATGCCAAAAAATTCAATTTACAGGAAAGAGTGAAAGGAATGGTCGGTTCAATGGATTCTCTCCCTTTTCAGGCGGAAGAATTTGATTTGATCTGGTCAGAGGGAGCGATTTATAATATTGGTTTTGAACGTGGTATCAAAGAATGGAGGAAATTTTTGAAAGCAGGCGGTTACATTGCTGTTACCGAGGTGTCATGGTTTACTGCAGAACGACCTGACGAAATCTACAGATTCTGGTTGGATGCATATCCGGGGATAGACACTATTCCAGCAAAGGTTGCTCAATTGCAGAAGGCAGGATATATCCCGGTAGCCTCCTTTATTTTGCCTGAAAAATGTTGGATTGACAACTTTTATATCCCGCAGGTTAAGGCACAGGAGAATTTTTTAAGGAAACACCGGGGTAATAAAACAGCTGTCGGACTGATAAAAAATCAGCGTCATGAAGCCGAATTATATTCTAAGTATAAAGACTATTATGGTTATGTGTTCTATATCGGGAAGAAAAGATAAATACTTATTTTACGATATTGGCACAAACTTATAAAAGACATTTTTCAATAGTCCGAGCCCAAAATATTAATTGCAGGCAGTCTATTTTACAGGACAAGCTTGCTGTTTCTCAATAACCAAACAGTTATCTTCAAATTTGATTTCTTTCATATTCCAGGGATGCCCCTGACTGACACCTAGATATTGTCCTGTTCCTGTAGGTATTAAAACAAAAGTAGGCCATGGGCCGCTTCTGTTTTCTTTAAAGGTTTCATCACTGTTCCAAATCAGGTTCCAGTACTGATTCCAGTTTTCGAATTCGGCATAAACAAAGGTAGTCCACGGGCCGGATTCATAAAACCGGCTCCCAGGCTCATTTTTGAATGTGCCGACAACGTGCAGCTCAATCAGATTTCCAATTTGATTGATGCGGCGCAGAAAAGGTTCTGTATACTCAACAGGATTATCGTCATTACCTATCATTACTGAAAGGGCATCGCTCTGCCCCTTTTGTAGCTTATCCATGGCTATGCGGGTACGATTATTAAGTTTGGCAAACCTGGATTTTTGTTCTTCACTATGGTTAAACATTAAATCAAAAACGGATTGGCCTGTTAGCCTGGCAAAAAGCCTTGTATCATCAGCCGTTAACTCCAGAGAACCCTCTTTGAGGTGGTATATTCCTGCTCTTTGCCTGGCAGTTTCGGGTTTGGCAGTATCATTTTTTTGAACTATGGGCGGCATTACAAACGAGGTATCGAAAGCTGCTGTGAGAATATTCCTTCCCTGGTTTGCCGCAGGAAACATTGAGGTATTTCCCTGAATGTAATAAAAAAAATCATGTTCGGTTAACCACGAAAAATCGGCTTCAAAAATGCGGTTACTTCCGCTATGTGTAATTATCTTCCCCCATCTGTCGTGCTCATATACTACCCAGCCGTATCCATATTCAGAGAATCCATTGTTCTCCGGTACATAACCAGTTGTCCAGCGCTTTGCTACATCTTTTTTTAACACCCCTTTGCCCTGCACGGTTGCTAACCATTTGTGCATGTCTGTTACGTTAGTGTGCATGCCTCCGTTACCCCGAAGATGCCAGTTTGGCCCGTCTTCGATCCAGCCACGGTTATACACTTCTCCCCAAAGCTCGCCTTTACGGTAGCCAATCGCCATTTGGTTTCTGTTCCAGTTGGGCAAAAAGTATCCGGTCTGGGCCAGGCCGGCCGGTAGCAGAAGCTCTTTGCGCAAAAAGGTTTCGTAACTTTGGCCAGATACTTCTTCAATTATCATAGCCAGTAGGGAATACCCGGTGTTGGAATATCCGTAGCCGGAACCGGGGCTGAATTGTAACGATGACAACATGGCTCGGTCAAAGTATTCCTGGGCTTCAATGGGTTCGTCGTCAGGACCTATGCCTCCCGGTAGGCCGGAAGAATGTGTAAGAAGCTGGTGAATGGTGATGTTTTTTTTGTCTTCGGGAACTTCACTGAAGTATTTAGAAATTGTATCATTTACGGATAATTTTCCCTGGTTTTCGAGAAGAAGAATAGCCGCACCCGTGAACTGCTTGGTAATCGACCCGCAACTCTGAATGGTGTTTGAGGTATATGGGCGTCGTTTTTCGCGGTTGGCCAATCCGTAGCCTTTATTCAGTAATACTTTATCGTTTTTGCTAACGATA
>DSCJ01000004.1 GCA_011049175.1 Bacteroidota bacterium
GACGCTCCTCTTCACTGAGTTTTTCAATAGCCTGTTTAATTTCTGACAATTCCATAACAGCATTTTTTTCAAATATACAAATAATTGCTGATTATGTCATAACAAAGCCAGTTGTCTACGTAGCACACCTTATGCATTGCGACTTATACGCATTGGGGCGGATATATTTCAGCCTGGCACTGGAATATTTACAACACATCCACCGGGTCGGCTGGGCGGATCCCGACCGGTTTCTTCCGGCCGGGGATGTCTGTACTGCCTTCAGACCCTCAGCACACCCCGGAACCCCCTGGCCGCATAGTAAGATTCCGCCCCGTTGTGGTACACAAAAACATGATCGTACCGGCGATCACAAAAAAGCGCCCCGCCCCGTTTTCTGATCTCAGTAGGGGTTTTGATCCAGCTCGATGTTTTCGTATCGAACTTTCCGTGTTTCTGCAACTCCCGGTACTGGTCTTCCGTAAGCAGCCCGATGCCCATGGCAGCGGCCATATCCAAGGCGTTATTTTCCGGTCTGTTGGTTTTTCTCGATTCCATCGCTGCCCGGTCGTAACAGAGGCTTCGGCGACCGGCAGGGCTTTCCGCCGAACAATCGATAAAAAGATATTCACCTGTCCGCTCATCAAAACCCACCACATCAGGCTCACCGCCGGTCCGTTCCATCTCCCGGAGTGACCAGAGTTTATCCGGCACAGCTTCCAACCGGACCTGTACCTCATTCCAGTTAAGCCCTTCATGGCGGTATCTGTTTTTCCCGAAACGGACTTTTAGGATTCCGAGCAATGCTTCCTGCTGCTCCGGGGACAATGCCTTTCTGTTTTTCATGGGGAACACCGTTTGTTTATTCATAGTAAAAACATTCCGGAGAAGAAAAGGTTTGATCACCGGCTTGTACCCTGGTGCCGGCAGAAGGCCGCATGCGATACGGAGGTTGAAAAACCGCCGGCTAAGAAAGGGCGGCCACGAATTTTTCCAGCTTTTCCACATCCAGCCGACCGGCGGTCCTCACCCCGCTGCATACGTCCACAGCATAAGGTTCCACTGCTTCAACGGCCTGCCTCACATTTTCAGGTTTCAGCCCTCCGGCCAGAAAAACCGGACAGGCAGCCTTTTCCCTGATCCTGCGGCTCAGTTTCCAGTTATGCACCCGGCCGGTGCCTCCCAGCTCCCTGACCGGCAGATGGGGGTTGCCGCTATCCAGCAGAATGGCATCGACCGACCCGGATACCCGGATGGCTTCTTCCACCGATTGCTCGTCGATTACATGGATGACCTGCACTATTTTTACGGAGGGCAGGGCTTCTTTCAGCTGCCGGTAGGTCCCTTCTGTGAGAGCATCCACCATTTGAACGGCATTTGTGTTTGTTCTGTGGTGGTGGGCAAGGATCTCCCTTACCGAGGTATGGCTGGTCAGCAGGAAGGTTCCGACCGGCGGGGGCGTAGCCGCCGCAATTTGCCTGATGAGCTCGTCCGGGATGGGCCCGGGGCCGCTGGGCATAGCAGCAACCAGTCCGATGGCATCCGCCCCCAGGCGAACGGCCGTTTGGGCTTCCTGTATGCTCTGAATACAACAGATTTTGATTCGGGGGCGCATAGGCATTATGCTGGGGTTGGGAGAGTATATTATCATGCAAACTGATCCACAAATGATCATGATACTACCCCGAAAAACCGGACAGAGGGGAAAGCCAATGAATCGAAATTCCACACATTAATCTTTCGAGGCATCCTTTATTTTCCCTTTATAGAGATAAAACAAGAGGACATAAAAAATCACCAACTGACCAACACCTGCAATCATAAGCACGTTGGCAGTACCCCCGGGAAGTTTTTCCCGAAACAAAAAAGAAAATTCCGGCAAAAAGGAACAGCAATCTAAAAATAAGGAAGCTCCAGAACTTTAATTTAGCTAGTGTTTTCATAAATATTTGGTATTGCAGCCAATTACAATGATCCCATTCGTTGGGTTTTCAGTTACCCGGTTCACAAATTATTGTGTTTTTATTCTCTTTACTTTCTGGCCACAGTGTTAACCTGTTTGCGAATTCATATTTGTTTGTCCATCTCATCAACACCAGTGATTTCATTGAATCTCATTCATTATTTGTTTAATGGAATCAATCATTCTTTGAAACCGTTCCTTACGTGTTTCATAAAACAGATTGCCAAGAATGGCTTCCTGTATAACCCTGTCATCCAGTATTCTTTGAAGTTGATCTGCCAGGTAGGGCCTGACGTCATCTGGCACTTTAGCCAATTGTTCAATTATATCTATCCGATTGTCAAATACATAGACAATATCCTCAAAATCATGACTTGTTCTTGGGTCTTTTGCACCCCTGTTATTAAAGGCAGAGAACTTGGAGGCCAAAAAATAGGGCAATGGCAGAATCTGAATCTTTTGATCTTCAATTTCTACTGTTACTTTTTGTACAAATCCGGGTGCAAACCACGGGTTGGCGGGTGCCCATCCAACAGCTTTCGTGTTCATTACATCTACTTTGATGTCTTCGTACCGGAAACGGCAGATTACGTCATCTTCCGGTGATTGTTTGAACCCTTTCTGAATTAACTCTTCCCGGACGGCTTCCAATTCAACTAATGAGGCAACGGCCAGGCTGATGTCCACATCTTTTGTCGGACGTACATCATCCGCTGCAGGATCATTTATATAGAAGCTTACCGTGGCACCTCCTACATACACTACCCTCTCATTCAATGACCCAAGCGCAAATGCAATTTTGCGGATAACTTTCCGATTGATGGTAGTGTTCTTTAACATATCCTGCTCTTCAGTTCACGAACAGCTACATTTTTCTCCCTTGCCTTTCCAACCCGTAATGCATCTGTCAATGCCAGGAGGGCATGTAATTGCTCATCCTCAATTACTGCCTGCGGCACGGTGTCATACAAAGGGGTAATGCCATGTCCTCTTACATTGCCTCTGGCAAAAGGCCATACGTAATCTTCACTACTGTTTATCTCTTTATTAAGGGGTGGAGCTGAGTGGGCAGTAGGTATGCCTCTTACTACGGCTCCCGGTTTGGCAGGAAAGACAACCGGAAGGCCATATTGCAAAAAATCCATCAGTACCTGACGCATCACTCTTTTGCCGCTATCATCTAGCAAACCTGCATACTTTGAGCGGGCTACCGACTGGCTCACTTCACTCTGACTCATTTTCAACGACTGGGCCAGGGGAATCTGCTGCCAATTATCATTTTTTAGTGCAATGATCTTGAGCAGAATAAAGACATCTTGCGGCTTCATGCTATATTGAAAATGCCTCATTCTAATTTGATTTATCGCGTATCGCAATACGCAATATTACAAAAATATTTCCAGAACAAAAACGCATAGATACAATATATTGCTTATTGCGATATTCGATAATAGACTGTCATTTATTAGGTTTTAGATGTGCTTCAATGTTCCCTCGATATGTGGCCGGGCGGTTGGCCTGGCATTTTGTTTCTTTTTAAGGTTCAGGTTAAGAAAAATTTCAATGAAAGAAGGGGTTATCGATATAGAGATTATACATAGACAGTCACTCCTCAGGCCGGTTTCATTCGCTGCCCCATCAAGTCGCTTTGTAGCGGAATGTTTGTAGAAACCTGATTTATTCATCCCACCGGCCGCTGTTTCGCTCCGTTCCCGAAACGGAGCGACATGCTTTTTTGCGGGTAAAAAAGCATGCAAAAAATCCTTTGGCTGCTGATGCTTTTATGGAAAAACTCTCAGAGGCCATGTTTTTCAGGAGAGTACGGGCTTAACCCGGACAAATATCGACGGCGTGATGGCTACAGTGCTATTTACCAGCTTCTTATCCGTTTACAACCGTTTACACACAAATAAAAAACGAATACAACCGGTTATTAACCGATTCTGGGAATTGACCGGATATACATTTGACCTCAGAAAGTACCCCGGCCGGGAAAATCAAATGTACAGTCAACTATGTATTAACGAAAAAACGAATGCCATGAACCAGTTAAAGAACAGAGTCCAGTTGATCGGCAACCTCGGCGCTGATCCCGATGTGCGCCAGCTCGAGAACGGAACCACCCTGGCCAAATTCAGCCTGGCCACCTCGGAAACCTACAAGAACGCCTCCGGCCAGAAAGTGACCAACACCCAGTGGCACAACCTGGTGGCCTTTGGCCCCACCGCCGCCTACGCAGGCAAGTACCTGAAAAAGGGCCAGAAAGTGGCAGTGGACGGCAAGCTCTCCCACCGGTCGTACGAAGACAAAGAGGGAACCAAAAAATACATCACCGAAGTGGTGGTGAACGAGATCCAGAACCTGGGGCCGTTCAGCGAGGCATGAACGGGAATCCCCGGGAGGGATGCAGGAGGACAGGGCCCGGGATTCCCCGGGCCCTGTTTGTTGTTTGCCCGGCGGCGGTTCTGTTCCTGCCAGCCTGGTCCGGACCAATATTTCCAGAGATAAGCACCGGAACACAAGCGCCTCCCCCTTTACTCACCCCTCCCGCCGAACCAGGGCAAAGAAATCGTTCTCCAGGGGAAGGTATCCTTCCTCGTAGCAGAAATAATACACGGCGCCGGCCCGGGTGGTATAGGTGTGGGTGTGGTAATGAAAATTGAATCCGGCATTGACCAGCTTGTCGCGGTGCACGGTAGTCTTCCCCGAGGGGTTGCACTGGGCCAGGATACGCCGGTTCTTCCGCAAAATGTGGTTGATGTTCCTCACCAGGTTGTTGGTGTCGCGGTTCCGTTCATTGTGGTAGGCATTCCGGCAGTAATCGGAACAGAACTTTTTATCCACCCGCCCCGAAATGGGTTCCCCGCATTCCAGGCATCTTCTTTTGGTTTTCTGTGGTCCTGACGGTTCCATTACAATCAGGCTAAGGTTTCAACCGTTTCGAATATAATCAATTTTGCTCATGAATCCTAACCATTCCGGTTATAGCTTCCACCCTGGAGCTCCCGGTCCTCCCTCAGGTGGTAGCCGGCCAGTAGAACAGCCTCTCTGGCCAGCGACCGCATGGGCAAAACCACCGGAAAGGAAAAAGCATGTTTTTCGAATACCAGCGAAAGTTCCGTGCATCCGCTGATAACCACACCGGCTCCAGCTTCCATCAGCCTCTCTCCCATCCGCCCGATTTCCTTCACATGCTGAGAAATATGCCCCGCCTTGATCCCCTGCGGGCCATAGATCGCCTGCATCAGCTTTCCCCGGTCGGTCTTGTCAGGCACCAGCACCTGCAAACCCCGCTCCTGCAAAACCCGCTGGTAGATTTCCGTGGCGTAGGTACCCAGGGTAGCCAGCAATCCCACCTGCCCTGTACCGGGCCGGGTGGACCGGATCTCGTCGGCGCAGATCCGGATCATGTCGAGGATCCGCACCTTCAGAAAAGGCCTGATCCGGTCGAGAAAATAATGGGCTGTGTTGCAGGGGATCAGCAGCAGGTCGGCCCCCATCTGTTCCAGCCCTCTTGCGCTTTCCAGCATAGCCGGTACGGGATCGGGGCCTTCACCCAGGATAAAAGCCGAGCGGTCGGGTATCCCGGGACGGTTATCGATCAAAACGCGGATATGGTCCTGGTCACTTTGTGCCAGGGTATGGGAAATGATCAGCCCGAAGAGGGCATGGGTGGCCCCTGGGCCCATCCCCCCGAGTATCCCGATCGTTTTTTTATCAGCCGGAACATTCATTTTTTTCAGGTAAGCATACTGTTGATGCGGTCGAGAAGCCGGCCGATGTTCTCGCGGGTTTCATCGTCAAAATGGGTGAATTTGATATGATCTTCCTGCACCCGTTGTTTGAACCCGGCAGCCAGGATCGATTTGGAGAGCCCGTTGTTTTCAATGTATTCCGAATTCTTTTCGGGGATCCCCTCCCGTTTGTTCAGCACATATTTTTTGAAATCGATGGTGGAAAAAAGGTCTTCCATGCTCTGAAAAGAATCGAGCTTGCAGATCTTCCGGCGGGCTTTTTCATCGCTGTTCCCGAAAAGGTTCTTTTTCATTTCCTGATACATCCGGTTCCCCTCCTCATCGTCGTCAAGGATCACGATAAATTCCATACCCCAGCCCATGAGAAGGTTGACCAGCATGCCCACATTGGTCACATGGGTGGAGGGCAGGATGAACACATCCTGCTTTTTCCCGGCCAGCTGGAAAAAGGTGGTAAGGTAGTAGTAGCTGCTCACATCCTCCAAAATGATGTTGTTCTTGGGCTGGATGAATTTTTGTTCGGTAATCCTCGATCCCATCAGGGTATAGATGGGCGAAAGGGTATCGGAAGAAGCCTCCTGAAGCGAGCGGGCATTGAACACCACCGTTTCGCTCCGTTCGTCCTCCACATCGCGGCGCTGTACGGCCAACAGCCGGTACAGCTTGTTGATATCGATCAGGTGGGGCGAATGGGTGGTGTAGATGATCTGTATCCGGTCTTTCACGGCTTCAAATACTTTCAGCACATCTTCCTGTGCCCGCGCATGAAGGCTCAGGCCCGGCTCGTCGATCAACAGCACCCGGTGCCAGGTGTCCTGCCTGATGGCCGTGGCACGAAGCTCGAGGTAAAACGAAAGGAACCAGCGTACTCCCCGGCTGCGCTGTTTCGGGTACAGGCGTTCGTAATCGTCTTTTATCCAGAATTCCAGATAGGGTTTCCCCACCTTTTCTGGATGGGAAGCATCGTAATGTTCCAGTTCGAAATGGATCCTGATCTTGTTCTTTTTCCCCAGGCTCTGCCTCCAGTAATCCTGGAAATCGACGGTGGTTTCGCGGTTCAGGTTTTCGATTTTCTGTTTCAGTATCCGGGGGTTGGCCTGCCGGAAAAAGTCAGGGGTAAGTCCCGAAACAATCAGGAAATTCCGTGCGGCCTTGAAACCTTCGGCTTCGCTTTTCTCTTTGATGATCTCCGCCAGGTCGATCCGGTTGGGAAGCAGGCTGCTGAAATCCTCGAAAAGCTCGAACGAGGGGATCAGCTGGAACAGTTCGTGCCCCAGTTCAGCCGGGGAATACAACCGGTGGTATTCCGAAAACCATTCTTCTGTTTCCTTCACCGCCTGACGCACTCCTTTCCCTCCGAGCACCAGGGAAGCCACCATCTTCTTCCTTTCGTACTCCTCCTGTCTGTCCTGAAGCTGTTTGTTCGCCTGGAGGTACAATTCCTGTGTCACATCCAGCTTCAGCTGGGCCGCCCGCTGTTCTCTTTCATTGGGAGCATACTCCATGCGCTGCTGGATTTCGATCAGCTCACGGAAAATTTTTTCCCGGTTTTCTTCGGCATGTCCCACCCGGCGGCGTGTATCGTGCACCGCCACCGACACTTCGGTGAGGGGGATCAGGGCGTCGAGCTTCTCTGACAACTTTTTCGACGCCACCGCTTTTTCATGTGCCTTTTTCTCCAGGGAAGCGATCTGCTCTTTCATTTTTTCCAGTTCGGCCCCCAGCTTCTCCTTTTCTGCTCCCGTTGCACGTTTTCTCCATCGTTTCTCCCGGTCGGAATAATCGGTTTTCAGCAGGTCAAGCTTTCTGAGCAGTTTCTCCCGGTCCTGGTTCAGCTTTTTTAACTGGTCGCGGGTTTTCTCCGTTTCATTCAGGATCTTCCTGATCCGGGCCTCGAGTTTTTCTTCCTTCAGCTGGTGGGATGCCACCAGCTTGTCGTATATTTTTTCCACTTCTTTTCCTCCTGCCAGCACCTGCGATGATTTGTCCTCATTCCACACCCGCGTCAAAACCAGCTCCTTCTCCCGGGCAAATGCCTGCAGCAGGCCTTCCGGAACCCGTTTCATATTCAGCACCGCCCTGATCATTTCTGCGGGAATACCGAACGAGCAGCTTACTTCGGGCAGGGACAGGTCGCTCCGGAGGATATCATCATTGATCTCTCCTTCGTAAAAGCTCTTCAGGGCTTCCAGCAGGGAGGTTTTTCCCGATTCGTTCTGTCCGATAATGCCCGTAATATGGTCGGGCGACAGTTCACACCAACCGGAATCGATCACCGACCGGTAATTCCTTACACGAAAAGCCTTCAGTTTCATACCTTCAATCAGGTTAATGGTTTGCCCTTCATTCCATCCTGATCCCCATGACCAGGATATCGTCCACCTGTTCATTGTCTCCTTTCCATTCCAGGAGTTCGTGAATGAGCAGCCACTTCTGCCGCTCCATATCCTCCTGATGTATGGAAAGTAAAAACTTCTGGAAAGGGCCGTATTTGTACTTTTTATCCTCCGGCCCTCCGAACTGGTCGGGAAAGCCGTCGGTGAAAATATACAACAGGTCGCCTTCCTTTACGGGAAGGGTATGGGTCTGGAAAGACCTTTCCTCCACGGCATTCACTCCGATGGGCATGCGATCGCCCCTGATCACCCGGAGCTTTTCATCCCTGATGAGGTACAGTGCATTAAATGCTCCGGAAAACTCCATGGTGCGGTTTTCCATATCCAGCATGATCAGGGCGATATCCATTCCATCCTTCGGTTCTTTCGATCCGCCTTTCTGATGCAGGGCTTTCATTACTTTTTCCCTCAACTGGTTCAGAATCCTTCCGGTTTTAAGCGGCATTTTCCGGCTGACAATCTCATTCAGGAAAGAAATGCCCATAATGCTCATGAAAGCACCGGGAACCCCATGGCCCGTACAGTCTGCTGCCGCCACGTACACCTTCTTCCCAAGGCGGGTGGCCCAGTAAAAATCGCCACTGACAATATCTTTGGGCTGAAAAAAGATGAAATGCGGCGGAAGGATATTGGCCAGGAAATCCCGGGTAGGCAGAACAGCCGTCTGGATCAGGCTGGCATACCTGATGCTGTCGGTCAGTTCTTTATCCTGTCTTCGAATTGTGTCTTCCCGGTCCAAATCAGTTCCGTGTTAAATGCCTGAAAAAATACTAATTATTCGTTTAAAATGAAACAGATTGCCGGAATATGCCTTTCTGCCTGATTTTTTCAACATAATTTCTCAAAAAAAATGGCAAAAGATTGTTCATTTTTAAAAAATAGATATACTTGCAGCAATTAAGCAGTGGTTTCATTATGGAAAAAAGGCGGCTCGTCGTAAGTTACAAGAACCTGACAGAAGAGCTCAAAGAACAGCTGAGTCATCAATATCCTTATGGATACGGTGGGCATTTAATCAAGGTGAACAAAAGCGACCATGAATATTTTTATGCCGTTCCTTTTGAAACCGAGGACACCAAGTACCTGGTGAAGATCGATGTAAAAATCGACCTGAACCATGATGAAGACGAAGAGGAGGAACCCTTCACCGACGACACCATCTTACCGGAAGCTCCGGAAGACCTGGACGGGGAAGACGATTACGACGACGATTACGACAACGATATACCTGACGCGGACGACGATGACAGTGATGAGGAAGACGAGGAAGAAAACTGAACCGGCATTCATCCGGATTTTCCCTGCCTGTTTCAGGCCTTATCCTGCTGCTGGTTGAGCCATTCCCTGCTTCTCAGGAAATTTTCCCAGTCTGCATGCTGGTCATAGCTCAGTACCCTTGGGAATTTATGCTGTCCGCCTTCCTTTCCTTTCATTTTCATCCATTCGTAAAAAGCCTGATGCGGTAGCTGGTGAACAAACACTTCGCTGAGCGCATGCCCGCGCTCCACGGCATAGTCGTCATTCAGTCTTTTCAGATTCCCGTCCAGCCATTCCTTCACCTGTTCTGCCGGGCGGGTTTCATCCATGGCAATGTACCATTTGTGGCAGAACCGGTTCCGGTAAGGCATACCCACCACCGTGAATTCATTGATATGGCATCCCGTCTGCCGGGAAAGCTCCTCTATCGCATCGCTCATGTTATCGACCGAGAGGTGTTCGCCGCAGAGGCTCAGAAAATGCTTGATACGGCCGGTAATGGTAATGGAAAAATCCCGTCCGGAGATAATCCTTACCGTATCGCCAATGATATACCGCCAGGCTCCCGCACAGGTGGAGATCAGGATGGCATATTCTTTTCCGTCTTCCACTTCCCGCAGGGACAACACTTCGGGATTGGGCTTCAGATTTCCGTCGGGATAGAAATTCCTGTCGTTGAACGGAATGAACTCGAAGAATATCCCGTTATCCACCACCAGTTTCATGGGCGCGTTCAGTTCCGACTGGGTTGCCAGGAATCCCTCCGAGGCCAGGTAGGTTTCCAGATACACCACTTCCTTCCCAAACAGCCTGTCGAGCCGTGAACGGTAGGGTTTCAACGACACCCCGCCATGAAGGAAAATGCGCAGGTTGGGCCATATATCATGAATGGTGCTGACCCCGTAATGGTCGATGATCTTTTCCATAAGGATCTGCAGCCAGGCCGGCACCCCGGAAATGATACCGATATCCCAGCCGGCGGCCTCGCGGGTGATCCGGTCCAGCTTCCGGCTCCAGTCGGTTTCCCTGCCAATGGACCTTCCGGGCTTGTAATACCCGTGAAACCAGATGGGCAGCGTACGGGTGAGTATGCCGCTGAGATCGCCTGTCAGATGGTTATTTTCCCGGTTCAGGGTCATGCTTCCTCCCAGCATCAGCACCCGTTTTTCAAAAAAGCCGGAGGGAAGGTCCATCTGGGTAAGGGCAAAGGAATGCCGCAATCCCACACGGCGCACTGCCCTGATCATATGGCCCGTTACCGGGATATTCTTGCTGGAGGCCTGCGATGTGCCCGATGTAAGGGCAAAGTATTTCACCCTGCCCGGCCAGGTCACGTTCTCCTCGTCGTTCAGTGTGCGGACCCACCATTCCCGGTACATGGAATCATAATCGTACACCGGCACATGTTCACTGAAAGCCCTGATCATATCAGGGGAAGAAAGGATTTTCCCGAAATGGTATTTTTTTCCGAACGAAGTGTGTCTGGCCCTTTCCAGCAATTTTTTCAATACCCTTTCCTGGTCGTGAAAGCTGAATCGTTTTCTCCTGGCAAAGAGGGTCATTCTTCTCTCGACCACTTCCTTGATAATAGGACCCAGTAACGGCATGTTTTTGTAAATTTAATGGCTTCAGGCATACTGCCCGTTCCGGTAACGAAGATAAAAAAAAAATGCCCGGCGGATCAGTCTTTGTTAAAAACTTCGGGGTTTACCGTATTCCGGGGTTTCCCTCCCCTGAAAAACACCAGCAGGTTTTCTGCTGCGGCCCGCGATATTTCTTCCCGGGTTTCCACAGTGGCCGTACCGATATGCGGCACCAGCACGACCTGTACCATTTTCAGCAGCGCCTCGGGTATATGCGGTTCATTTTCATACACATCCAGAGCAGCCCCGGCCACCTTCCCGTTTTCGAGGTTCCGTACCAGTTCTTTTTCATCCACCACGGGTCCGCGACTGGTATTGACCAGGAAAACGCCGGGCTTCATCCGGTCAAATGCTTCCCGGTTGATCAGATGGTGGGTTTGCTTTGTCAGGGGGGTGTGCAGGCTGATCACATCGGCTGTTTGGAGAAGACCGGGCAACGGCATCCAGGTAGTGTCGAGTTCCCGTTCCATCTTTTCATCCAGCCGGTGGCGGTTGTGATAAACAATATCCATTCCCAGAGCCCGCGCCCTCACGGCCGTAGCTTTGCCTATCCTTCCCATCCCGATAATCCCCAGCACTTTGTCATTCAATCCACGCCCCAGGTTTTCCATCACACCCCACTTCAGTCCTTTTTCCGAATGCAGTTTGTAGTGACATTCGGCCACCCGTCTCATCAGGGCGATCATCAGGCCGATGGTCAGCTCGGCCGTGGGTATGGTAACCGGATCCGGCGTGTTGGTAACAACAATCCCTTTTTGGGTGGCCAGTTCCACATTGATGTTATCGACCCCGGCCCCGTAGTTACTGATAATCCGCAACGAACCTGATTTTTCCAGGAGCTCGTCCGGAAACGGAATGCCGAACACGGTAATGGCGGCTTCGATTTCTTCCACCAGAGTATGCAGTTCCTCCACAGTAAACCGCTCGTTTTCCGGATAGATCACTTCGGCCAGATCATCCAGCATCCGCAGGCCTTCACGTGGAATACGGTATGTCACCAGAACTTTTGGTTTATTCATAACATGGCATTTTACACATTTATACAGAATGCATTTTGTTCCGATCTACATAAGCTGTATAAGATAATACAAAAGCGGTAAAATCAGGAGGCTCATCAATGTGGTAAGCATCACATTGTCCATGGCCAGGTATTCATCGGAACCATACCGTTTCACCACCACCACGAAGGTGGCCATGCAGGGCATGGCCGATTGCATTACCAGAACCGAGAGGGCTGTGGGGTCGAGCCAGGGAGCGGCTCCGCCGGTAAGGGGTTTAAAAAGAATCAGCAGGATGAGGGGTATCACCAGCATTTTGGATCCGGCCAGCAACCAGGCCGACCGGCGGGAAAAGATCCTGGGCCGGGAATGGGAAGCCAGCAATGCCCCGATAAAGATCATCGACAGAAAGAGGGTGGTACGGCCCAGCCCGCCCAGGGAAGCATCCAGCAGAGACGGCAGGGGTACGTTCAGCGACATCAGGAGAAAACCTGCCACCAGAGCCACCGAATTGGGATTCAGAAGCCGCGCCAGACGGGAAGGGAGGCGGTTTGCCGAACGTCGGCTGAGGAACCACACTCCGAAGGTCCACAGCACAGAATTGGTGGCCAGGTGGTATATGCTGGCATACAGCAATCCTTCTCCGCCGGGAAACAATTCATTCATCAGGGGATATCCGATAAAAACCACATTCCCCAGCATGGTTTGCAGGGCATGCACCCGGGCCTGCGATCCGGGCATATGCAGCAGGCGGGCCATTCCAGCCCCGGCCGAAAAAAGGATAAAAAGCGAAACGTATGAACTGACAAGCATCAGGAAACTTCCCCGCAGGATCTCCGCACTCATTTCAAGCTTCATGATACCGGTAAGGATCAGCAGTGGCAATGTGACATCCATCACCAGCCTGGCCAGCCCGTCCCTGATGCCCTCGTCGATGATTTTCAGGCGGAATACGGCATAGCCTGTTGCCATCAGAACCAACAGGATCACTATGGGCTGAAGTAGTTCGGTAAAAACCATGGGGCCAAAATTAATGATCTTTCCTTTCCGGAAACCATACCCTGCGAAAAAGATAAATGTTTCACAATAGCTGCCGGAAAAACCTGCATGATTTCATTCCTTTGTTATTAAAATCAGCGCGACAAACCCTATCTTTGCCATGAAATGAAATGGAAATTCCGGATCCGCAGATTTTTTGACCACCGGCTGGTCGGAATCATGGGCACCATCGTGTTCCACCTGTTCATGATCTTTCTTTTCATGATCATACAGGTATCGGCCACCTACCGGGAAAAACAGGACATGATCATTGTCGATTTCACTGACGAAACAACGGAGGAGGAGGAAGAATCCATTCCCGAACAGGAGGACAGGTTATCCCGGACCCTGAGTGAGGAGGAAAGATTCTGGCACAACATTGCGGTGAACCAGGCCAGGGCAGCCAGGGAAGAATTCGACCTGGAAGAGTTCATCAGAGAGGTGCGCCGGGAACTGAGGGAAGAAGGTGTGACCAGGGAAGAGAACTGGAACAACGGAGAACTGGTTAACCAGGAAGAAACGGTATGGCAGGAAGCCATGCTCCAGCAGCAACAAAACCTGGAAGAAGAAAGCGAACGGAACCGGCTGGCCGAGCTGGCCGACCGGTACACCGGTCCCACCAACATATCCTATTACCTGCCCGGCAGGGACGGCATCCATCTCCCCCTTCCCATCTACAAATGCATTCGTGGCGGAACAGTTGTGGTAAGTATTGAAGTGGATCCGGAAGGACGGGTAGTAACTACCAGTATTGACCGCGACCTGACCCCGCAAGCCGATGCCTGCCTGGAGGATGCGGCCCTGGAAGCGGCCCGTAAATCACGTTTCAGCATCAACACCTCGGCCCCTGCCCGCCAGCAGGGCAGCATTACCTACCGGTTCCAGGAACAGGAAATGCGGTAAGGCTAACCGTCAGACCCCTTATCTCAGCCGAATAATCCCCTGCCTTCCTCCCATGAACAGGGCTTGATGATTTCAGGAACGTTCCGGTCGGCATCCCTGCGGTTGATCAGCCCCGAAATGGTGTGGGCCTGCATCCCTGTCTCGGGAAAAGGCTGCAGCAGTTCCTTCAGTTCCTCCACAGAGAGCGAGGTATCAAGCCAGGTATTCTCGGCATCTTCGGGCAGGATAGCGGGCATACGGTGTTTCGGGTGGTGGATTTTTTCCATCATGGGATTGGCCCGCGTGGTGATGATGGAAAACGTGTGGCTTTCTTCTCCTGTCACAGGATGGATCCAGGTGTCGAAGATACCCGCCAGGGCGAAGGGCCTGTGGTCTTTCATGTAGATATACCACGGGATCTTCCTCCCGTTCCGGTCCTGCCATTCATAGAAACCCCTCACGGGTACCAGGCAGCGCTTTTTTTTCACGGGTTCCCGGAAAGCCGGCTTTTGGGTAACGGTTTCCGCCCTTGCATTGAAAGTAGCGGTACGCAAACGGGCGGCGGCTTCCTCATCCCTCGTCCAGAAGGGGATTAGCCCCCACCGGTACAGGTGAATATGTTCCCGGTCGTGCATGGGGATCACCGGCAGTTCGGGCAGGCTGAAGGCATTCTGGTAATAAGCCGGTTCATAGCGCCGGGGTTCGGCAAAGGTAGCTCCAAACCTCCTTTCCATTTCCTCGCGGACTATGTTTATGTTAATGGTGAAGCACATTCAGGGCAAAGAAGGAAAAGGTTCTGCCAGCGCCGGGTCGGTCTTCAGAAACAAATCCACCTCGGGCCAGTTTGTTATGGAATACAGTATCCGGTGCATCTCCTGCCTCACCATCAGGGGGAAATCGGCTCCTTTCCAGGCGCTGCCGTTCATCAGCACCACCCAGGTAAGGCCGTCAGCCCGCCGTTCGGCAATGGCCGAGCTGCCTGCAAACGAACCGGTACGGTACCAGTTCCCGCGATAATCCATTCCCCGCCATCCCAGTGGACCCCATACTCCGGATCCTTCGGTCATTTTCCATACCGATTCGCGGCTGAGAATATCGGGCCGGCTATCCATGCCGTCGATGCTCAGAATAAATTTCACCAGATCGGCGGAGGTGGCAATCCACCCTCCTGCCCCTCCCAGTGTTCGGACATCGTTGCCTCCGTTTGACCGGGGCACGAGTTCACCTGAGCCATCCAGAGAAGGGATCATCTCCGCATTTCCGGTTTCGAAATAGCTCACTTCCCTGACCCTGGCTTCTTCCCTTGTGTTTCCTGCAATATAGAAATCGTGGATCCCCAGAGGTTCCATGAGCTTCTGCTGCACATACCTTTCATACTCCATGTTCGATACCTGTTCCACCACTTCGCCCAGGATGGCATATCCCAGATTGGAATAACTCGACCAGGTACCCGGTGTAAAATGAAGGCGTTTCCCCAGGGCAAAGGCAATGATGGTTTCGATGGAAGGAGGCGGGGGCACTCCCATTTCCTCTGCAATCACATCGGGAATGAACATGTGGTCGCCCCAGCGGGTGGTCCATCCTCCCGAATGGTCGAGCAGGTGTCGCACGGTAATCTGCAGGGCTCTTTTATCGGCAATATCCGGATACAGTGTGGTATCGAGAATACCTTCCAGACCGAAAACGCGGCTGTCGAGGCTGAGTTTCCCCTCATCAATGAGATGAAAAATGGCGGCGGCTGTAATGAGTTTGGAACCGCTGGCTATTCTGAACAGATGCCAGGGTTCCACAGGTAATCCGGCATCCACATCGGCAGTTCCCACCCCCCCGGCATAAACCAGTTTCCCGTTCCGGGCAATAGCCACCGACGCACCCGGGATATCCCACCGGCGGATAAAACGTTCCATCCGTCTTTCCATCTCGCCGAAGTACCCCGGTACGTTATCCGCGTTGGTCAGGAAGTTGCGCGCAGGGTATTCCCTCAGGTCGCGCGTCCACTCCGGACGGTCGGACAGCCCGGTAAATATATTCTTCAGGATCAGCAGGAGGACAACCCCGAGCTGCACAATCCTTTTCAAGCGGTTTTTATTACGCCGGGAAAGCTTCATCATCCGTTTTACCGGTGCAAAAGTACACAATTTTCCAGCAGATAAATAACCCTGGAGGCAGGAGATATTCACCTGCCGGCAGTATTTATCCACATACCCGTTTTATTTCATTCTTTCCACAGGCGGTGAACCAGCTTATCACCGAAAGGCTTCAGATTTTCGGGAAGCAGCTGAAGGAAGGTAAAGAAATCGGGCTGGGTTTTTGCTTCCGATGTAAGATCTTCCGGATCGGTCGGCGGCGGCGGCAGGGTCGCCTCCCCCACATAGGATACGATCTGCCAGGCTTCAGGATTTTCCTGAAATATAGGCAACACCTCCAGGGCGATCAGGTCATACAGGATTTTGTTCCCCCGGATCTTCCACGAGGCAATGCGCCGGATCTCTTCTCTGATCCAGTTTCCTGAAACCTGATTCTGGTAAAGGTCGACCTTCTGGTATGCTTCTCTCACCATATCGTTTTTCCTGTCGGTAAATAATTCGTATTTGCCTTCCAGCTCGGGATGGGGAGGATCGGTTTCCCACTTCCCAGCAAGCCAGTCCATGAAATAAAAGGAAGCGGTATGCGACAGGATCTCGGTCAGCCAGTTAATGATCCGGGGGTCGACGTAGATGTGCATTAATTCATGCGCAAAATCATAAGCCGCTTTCCCGAAAGTATCCTTCCCCGAAGTGATCCCCATTCTGTACTGGTCGGGTTCCAGGGGTTTATAGATGCGGTGCATGTAATACGGGTCATGGATCACTGTAATCGGCTTGAACCCAAGAGGGGGCCCGGCCGGGATCAGTTTTTCCATTTCACCGGCAATTGCATCCAGCACATACTGGACCCTCCGGTTGGACTCTTCTTTTTCATACATCCTGCAATGAATTTCCCATGCCATGCTGTTCGTGTTTTAGTTTGGGTTTCGGTCCTCTAAAATACAAAATTTTCCCGCACCATACCTGGTCGGGAAAACAGAATTACCCAAAACCGGCCAATGCCGTGGAAATGAAAAAATCGAAGCCCTGGAAATAAGGAAGGTTATAAAACAAGGATGGGAAACATTTGACTGCCTCCCATCCTCACCTTTTACAGCCCATAGGCGGTAGAAGGTGCCAAGTTACAGTTATTACGGCTTTGGCTTTCCGTCGCAGGCCTTTCAGCCTGTTCCTTCCGGCCTCTGAGCTTTGGACTTTCGGTGTTGCCGAAGCGACACCTTATATCCTCCGCCCTGACTCTTTAAAGGCCCTGTCAACACCTGTTTCTCGCGAAACCGACACTGACAGGTTTGGATCGGCGGTTTTCTCCGTTTAGAGAGAAAACCCCGGGATCCGCCTTTCGGGGCTCCGCCCGGTTCGGGATGTCTGGCGACATCCTTTCTCCGACCGGGAGCTTTCACGAATTATTCCGAAGAACCATCCGATCCGCACTCTCAAACCCCTCAAGCCTGCCCTTTATCTCTCACTTGGTAGGTCAAATATATCCTAAAGATCATTCCATACCAAATTTTTCTGCCTGGATATGTACACAACAAATAAACATAGGTTATGAACAATTGTTAATAACTATCAATAAGATTACTTGTTTGTATTTCAGGTTATTACAACATCTTCTCCCATAACAACATGGGTTTTCCTCTCCCTGCCTGCCCTGCAAAGTTGCATTTCTCTGCAATATTGTTTTAAATTAGCACCGTTTTCGTCTGGTCGTTATGTTTTACCAGGTAATGCGCTCATGAATCACTCCCAGCAACCTGTTAATCAATAACTAATAGCAGATCACCCGAAAAAACCACCCTATTTCCACCCTATGATAAAGAAAATACTGATTGCCAACCGGGGCGAAATTGCCGTACGTATTATCCGTTCATGCCGGGAAATGAATCTCCAAACGGTGGCCGTTTTTTCCGAAGCTGACCGCAGTGCCATGCATGTGCGATACGCCGATGAAGCATATCCCATTGGCCCCTCCCCTTCCCATGACAGTTACCTTAACATGAGGAAGATCATCGAGGTGGCCCGGGCTGCCGGAGCCGATGCCATACATCCCGGATACGGGTTTCTGTCAGAAAACGCAGAATTCGCCAGAAAGGTCAACCGCGCCGGAATGCGGTTTATCGGCCCTTCCCCACGTGCCATTCATACCATGGGCGATAAGATCACAGCCCGGAGAACCATGCAGGAAGCCGGCGTACCGGTTGTTCCGGGAATAAACGAAAACCTGCCCGACCGGGAAATGGCCGGACGGGTCATGAGGGAAATAGGCCTTCCTGTTATGATCAAGGCTTCGGCCGGCGGAGGAGGAAAGGGAATGCGGCTGGTCAGCCGGGAAAAAGACCTGATACCCGCCCTGAAAGGAGCCCGCTCGGAAGCTATTACCGCTTTTGGTGATGACTCGGTGTATGTGGAGAAATACATCGAATCACCCCACCACATCGAATTTCAGATCCTGGCCGATGCCTACGGAAATACGGTCCACCTGATGGAAAGGGAATGCTCCATACAGCGAAGACACCAGAAAGTGGTGGAAGAAACCCCTTCTCCCCTGATGACGCCCGAACTGAGAAAAATCATGGGGAAAACCGCCGTGAAGGCCGCCCGTGCGGTAGGCTATGAAGGAGCCGGTACAGTAGAGTTCCTGGTTGATGACAGCCTGAACTATTATTTCCTGGAAATGAACACCCGGCTTCAGGTGGAACACCCCATCACGGAAAGGGTCACGGGAATCGACCTGGTGAAGGAACAGATCCGGATCGCGGCCGGGGAAAAGCTGGGATATACCCAGCGCCGGATGCGGCAGGACGGACATGCCATCGAGTGCAGGATTTATGCCGAAGACCCCGACAACCGGTTTATGCCCAGTCCCGGAAAAGTCAAAAAGATCACCGAACCCAACGGACTGGGAGTGCGGACGGACGGATACGTATACGAGGGATATGAAATCCCCATTTATTACGACCCCCTGATATCCAAGCTGATCACCTGGGGAAATACGCGCGAGGAAGCCATCAGAAGAATGAAACGCTCCTTACAGGAATACTACATAATGGGTGTGAAAACCACGATCAGTTTCCTGGAGAAGATCATGGAAACACCCGATTTCGTAAACGGAACCTACAACACCCATTTTATCGAGAAAAACATGAACCTCCTCAGGATCCCCTGCATGGACACTTCGAATGACGATCGGTTTGATCACATGGCAGTGATCACGGCAGTCATGGAATACCTGAAAGACCTGGAAAAACCGGTGAACGGGTCCGGTACCGGAAAAAAAGAAACAAGCCGCTGGAAACAGTTCGGACGCCAGCGGGGTATCCTGCGTTTTTAAATATTCTTCATTATGAACATCGATCTCAAAATGGACGGCAGGGATTTCCGGGTGGAAATCCTGAAAAAAAACGGGAACCTGCTAAGCCTGCTGATCAATGACCGGCCTGTGGAAGTGGATGTGGTGCAGGTGGAAAGAGGAATTTACTCCTTCCTCTACCAGGGCAAATCTTACATCATGGAAGTGGCATCCGGTCCCCGCAGGAAACATTATACCGTGAGCCACCGCTGCCTGAACATGGAACTGGAAATCAGAGATGCGGAAACCAAATACCTGGAAAGCCGCTTGAAAAAATGCGGCGGACCGGCCGACAACATCATTTCATCCCCCATGCCCGGAAAGGTGGTGCATATTCCTGTAAAACCAGGGGATGAAGTGAACGAAGGCGATACGCTCATTGTTATTTCAGCCATGAAAATGGAAAGTGAATACAAAGCCGGAAAAGACGCAGTGATCAGGAAGATTTTTGTAAAAGAAGGCGACACCATCGAAGGCAGGCAAAAACTGATCGAACTGGAATCATGATCGCAGCCTGCACAGGAAGTTGAACCAAACCATGAAAGTCATGAAAAAGAACAACACGGAAGAAAAATACCGGTTGCTGGAAGAAAAAAACAGGCTGGCTGAAGAAGGAGGTGGAAAAGAAAGGGTGGAAAAACAGCATGAAACCGGAAAAAAAACAGCCAGGGAACGGATCACCGACCTGCTCGACCCGGGCACCTTCGTGGAAGTGGATAAGCTGGTAACCCACCGCTGCAGCGATTTCAGCATGGACCGGAAAAAGATACCCGGCGACGGGGTGGTGGCCGGATACGGAAAGATCGAAGGAAGACTGGTTTTCCTGTATGCCCAGGATTTTACCGTTTTCGGAGGTACCCTGAGCCGCGCCAATGCCGACAAGATTGTAAAAATACAGGACATGGCACTGAAAATGGGAGCTCCGGTAATCGGACTGAACGATTCGGGCGGAGCCAGAATCCAGGAAGGAGTGCAGAGCCTCGGCGGATACGCCGATATTTTCTACCGCAATGTCATGTGCTCGGGAGTGGTGCCCCAGATATCGGCCATTCTCGGCCCCTGCGCCGGAGGAGCGGTGTATTCACCCGCACTCACCGATTTTATTATCATGACAGAGAAAACAAGCTATATGTTTGTAACCGGGCCGGAAGTGATCAAAGCTGTAACACACGAAACGGTCACCAAGGAAGAACTCGGGGGAGCCGCCACCCACCACGGGAGAAGCGGCGTAGCACACTTCACCAGCGAAAGCGACGAACATGCCATGATGCTGATCAGGGAACTGATCAGTTTCCTGCCCTCCAACAACATGGACGACCCTCCGGAAAAATCCGTAACCGACGACATACACCGGCAAGAAGAAAAACTGGACACCCTGATCCCCGGCGATCCGAACAAACCCTATGACATCAAAGAACTGATCCATGCCGTTGTAGACAACCAGCATTTTCTGGAAGTACAGCCACAGTATGCCCGGAATATCGTGATCGGTTTCGGCCGGCTGAACGGAAAGACGGTAGGAATCACCGCCAACCAGCCGGCACATCTGGCCGGAGTGCTCGATATCGATGCATCGGTCAAAGCCGCCCGGTTCGTACGTTTTTGCGATTCCTTCCATATCCCCCTGGTTACTTTTGTGGATGTGCCGGGTTTCCTGCCCGGAACCATCCAGGAGTTCGGTGGCGTGATCAAACACGGAGCAAAATTACTCTATGCTTTTTCGGAAGCCACCGTTCCCAAAATCACCCTGATAACCCGAAAGGCATACGGCGGAGCCTACTGCGTCATGGCCAGCAAACACATCGGAGGTGATGTGAATCTGGCCTACCCCACCGCCGAAATAGCCGTGATGGGCTCGGAAGGAGCCGTCAGGATCCTTTTTAAAAACATTACCCGGGAATCGGAACTGAAAAAATCAAAAGACGAATACGAAACAAACTTTTACAATCCTTACAAGGCAGCGGAACTGGGATATATCGACGAGATCATCCGCCCGCGGGAAACCCGCTTCAGGCTGATCCAGGCACTGGAAATGACCGCCAACAAAAACAAAACCAATCCGCCCAGAAAGCACGGGAATATCCCCCTCTGAACCGGTTGCTCCGGCACAGGGAAAATTATTCCAGACACGAACGGATCAAAATACGCCTGACCTGCCGTCGGCTGCTCAGCAAAGTGAAAAATTCATCCAGACGTTCGGTCATCTGCACCGCATCCTCCGGGCTAATATGCCCGCATTGCTCCACCAGCCGGTACAGTTCCTCTTTCCGGTCAAGGCAATGCCCGATCACCTGCCACAGAACATCCTTTTCACCACACAAGCCCTTGTACATCAGCTCACCTGCTTCCATTTCCTGACTGGAATTCTCCCGGTAAGGAGCATCGATCAGCCCCGACCAGTCAAAATCATACCCCACAGGGATCAACGGATAATCCGCCCCCCGCGACACCAGCTTCACATTGTGCAATACCTCCACAGCCCAGTCGTTATTCACAATGAGGTATTCAAACAGAGCCAGCAGGGTGTAATGCTGATGGGAAAGCCTCAAGGGATGGATCCCCGCAAAATCCACCGGCTCCCCGCCCAGCCTGGCGGCCATGTCCCTTGTCCGCTCCAGAATAAATCCATTGTTCTCAGTATACAACTCTCCGCCCTGCCGGTCGAAATATCTGATCCTGGCCAGACGTACCCGGTAGCTGCAGGGGGTCAGGGCATTGTACCAGCGATAAATGAGGTATTCTTTGATAACCAGCGACTCGAAAAGTTCCTGGTGCGTCCGGCAATGGGTAACCAGCTTCAACCGGTCCTGACCCGTGAACAATGTGCCCGCCACTTCTTCCTTCTCCATCCGTATCATCAGCGGGGGGAAATCGCAGTTCTCGGGCTTCCTCCTGAAATGCCCGCGGGTTTCCAGCACAACCGGAAAACTGTCGCAATCACCCGAAGACGTATTATATCTCAGCATGCCGGGATGCCGTCCTCCCTCTTCCTCCCGGTCGTTCAGCAATTCGTGCAGATCACACCGGATATCCAGTTCAATCATATCATCGGAAGCAAACAGGGGCCTGTTACCTGGATGAAACCGTTCCCCGAAAATTTCCTGCGAGCCCACTGGGAACACCAAGATGAACAGGAGAACCACTAATAAACCCTGCCGTATGACATACATTTTTACCGGTTTCATTAATTTTCGATATGAAACATGCGCAAATTAAATCAAATTTCGCCTCATCCGGAAACAATTCGCCGGGTTCACTGTTCATTCAATACGGCCATTGAAACAAAAATCATGAATTTAAAGACGTATCTTATATTCACCCTGGGCATTCTTGCCGTTATAACGGAAACCTGTGCCCAGACAACGGAAGAAAAAACAACATGAAACAAAAACCAGAACAGGCCCGGGCAAAAACGGAGGAGGACTGGAAGAAACTGCTTACTCCCCTGCAATATCACGTTACCCGGGAAAAAGGAACCGAAGCTCCTTTTACGGGTATTTACGACAGGCACTTTGAAAAAGGCAGCTACGTTTGCGTGGCCTGCGGCAACCTGCTGTTCACTTCCGCAACAAAATACCAGTCGGGTTGCGGCTGGCCGGCCTTCAACGACGTGGCGGATAAAAACCTCATCCGTCTGCGCGAAGACCGCAGCCACGGGATGATCCGCACCGAAGTGCTCTGCGCGGCATGTGATGCCCATCTGGGGCATGTTTTCCATGACGGCCCCCCGCCCACCGGTCTGAGATACTGCATCAATTCGGCAGCGCTGGATTTCATTCCTCAGGAAAGGAAAATAGAGTGACCTCATAAAAAAAGGATCCTGAGCCGCGGATCCTTTTTTTCTGCAGAAAGCAGGATTAATTCTTCACCTTGATGGTACAACCAATAGCACGGGTTTCGGTTTTTTCGATCTCCCGGCCGGCCAGCAGCGCATCAATGGCATTGGCCAGATACGGTTCCTTCACCTGCGAAGCATCCCTGTAATTATCGTCTACGGCCCCAACATATTTCACCACCAGATCACTTCCCTCCCGCACCAGCAGGTACACATGCGGGGTACGTGCAGCCCCGTAAACGGGGAATACCTCCTGCTTCTCGTCGAACAGATAAGGAAAGGGAAAGCCTTTTTCCCGGGCACGGATGATCATATCCTCATAGCTGTCCTTCGGAGATACCTCCGGATTATTGGGATTGATGGCTATCACCGGAAATCCCTTGTCCCTGTATTTCCGGTCGATTTCGATGATCCTGTCTTCCCAGGCAATGGCATAGGGACAGGAATTGCAGGTAAAGATCACGGCAAAACCTTTTGCATCGGGATATTCGCTAAGGCTCACCATTTTGCCGTCAACATTCTTCAGGCGAAAATCGATGGCTTTGTCCCCCGCCTGATATCCCTGACCATACATTAACTGTCCTGCAAACAGGGCTGCAAGTATGAACACATTCATTTTCATGGCTGATCGAGTTTTAGTTTGACAATGGTTTCCAGTTCCTGATAGGTAAAGCTTTTTTCATAAAAATCCCGTTTTTCATTCCGGTAAATCAGTGTGGCGGGAATGGCTCCCGACCATCGGGAACTAACTTCCCGTATCCACCGGTCGGCATCGGGATCATCCAGCACCACCACCCTGGGTATCAGACGATGTTCCCTGATAAAGGGAATCACCCGTGTTTCAATGTGTGTGGGAAAATCGAGGCTTACCAGTAGAATGCTGAGTTTCCTGTCGCGGTATTTCCGGGCAATTTCATTGATGGCCGGCATTTCTTCCACGCAGGGGGTGCACCAGGTAGCCCAGAAATTGATCAGATAGGTGGTATCATCGGTCTGCTCAAGAAAAGGCCTGATCCCGGAAAAGTCAAACACCGGTATATCCGGTTCCTGCGCCCTACCCGGCCAGGCAAAAACCGTAAGAAATAACAGTACCGCGCCTGTTCTGCAGAATATTCCCGGTATTTTTCCTGAAGCACACATTTTTTCGGTTTTGTGAAACGGGTATTACCTTTTTGTAACACCTGCCGGAAAAAATGGTTCATTCACCACCGCGGAATTTTCAAAATATAATGTGTGGCTCGTACTCAAATTTCCAGAGCCTGTATGAGTGAACTTTTTCATTGTCAGGGAATGAAAGGTGTCTCATGAGGAAACATATCAGGGATTATTTTTCCCGAAACCAGGCACGTAACGTTCTGATTTGCGCCAAATGAGAGTTCTTCAGGAAGCGAAACAGGCTTCTTGTGGTGAGTTTATGAGAAACAAGGCAGGGAACCGGAACGGATCAGGAATGGAACACCAGCATGGGTATGTTGGTATGGAAGAACAATTTTTTAGTCAGGCTGGGGTACAGGACCTGTGTGATAATATTGCGCTTGTGCGTGGTAACGGCAATTACATCGATGGAATAAAGGCGAATCACCTCGTCAAGTCCGGCAATCACATCCTCGTTCTCCACCATCAGGCATTCCACTTCCAGCTCGGGGTAGGCATCGCAGAAATATTCCTGCAACTCTTTCATCCCGCTTTTTTCTTCTTCGTTCACCGGCTGCTTACCAATATGCACACAATACACCTTCAGGTGAAAGGGAGCGATCAGGCCCGAAAGTTTCCGGATGGCTCCGAAATCCGATTCATCAAAATCGGTAGCAAAGGCAATGCGCTTCATTTCATCCAGCTTTTCCATGCCCGAACTCTCAGGCACCACCAGCACGGGAACACAGGCCCCGCGTATGATCTTCAGTACCGAGCTGTCCTCCTCCCTCCTTTTCTCCAGCGACCTGGTTCCCATCACGATCACATCGGGCTGGTAGGATTCTTCCATATAGCTCACCGCATCGGCAGGCAATCCCCTCAAAAGGGAAAAATTAATGCTAACTCCGGAAATCTTTTTCTCCGCCACAAACTGCCTGAGCTGTTTAGCCAGGTTCTCCAGTCTTTCCTTTGCTTTATCCATAGCCTCCTCCATATATTCCGCCATGGTCCCGTGAAAGGAATAGGTATCGTCGAAAGGCAGGGAAGTCAGTTCCGGAATGATGTAGGCATGCAGCAGCTCGATTTCGGCATTCAGGCGTTTTGCCAACCCAATGGCCACATAACAGGCATTTTCAGAATATGAGGTAAAATCCACAGGTACCAGAATTTTCCGGTATTTCTTCAGGCTCCCCACTACCTGAATACCCTCCGCTCCCAGGTCTTCCATCAATGTATGAATAATTGCCAGTGCCCTTTCCAACAGCCCTTCCGGAACATTCACAGAAATCCGGTTGTTTTCCGTTTCCACCATCTGGAACGCCACGTCCTGCTCTTCCAGGGCTTCCTTGATATCACGGGCCCTTTTGTTTTCGGCCGTTAATAAACGGATCATTTCCTTTTCTTTCATGGGAGTGTTCGGGTTTCGTTCAAAAATTACAAAATTTTTCAGAATAAAAATAATACATTATCCGGTTGATTCTGACAGGAAAAATAAGAAAAAGAACTGTCAAATTGACGGATTCGTTCAATTTCTACCTCAGAAACAAAATGGCAATATGTTTGTATTATAATAAAGCGGAGGTTACTGTATGATGAAAGATTCCACACATAACCCGATTTCGTTGCCTTTTTTCCCTCTGGGGATCCTGTTGCTTCCGGGAGAAAAAGCGCCCCTGCGCATTTTTGAGCCACGATACAAGCAGCTGATCGCCGAATGTCAGGAACAGTCCTTTACTTTCGGTGTTCCTTATATCAGGCACAGGAAGATCACCGATATGGGATCGGAAGTGAAACTGAATGAAGTACTGCGGGTATTTGAAAGCGGGGAAATGATCGTGGTGATAGAAGGGATATCCCTCTTCCGGGTACTCGGCTACCGGAAGGAAATACCGGGCAAGCTCTATGGCGGCGGGGAGGTGGAGATACTGTCTCCCGACAGGGTGGTGCGCGACCCGGCAATCCTTGCCCTGGCCGAAGAACTCGGTCTGCTGCAGGATACCGGAGCGCAGGAGAAGCAGGAGATCGGTCTCCTGGAGCTGGCAGGCAGGCTTAACCTGAATGCATCCGACAAGCTTCACCTGATCACGCCTGGAGAACCTGCCCGTAAAGAAAAGTTCATTACGGGTTTGCTCCTGCTGGAGAAAACCATCAGGAAACAAAAGAAAACCATTGGCGAAAATGTACAGTTGAATTAATACAGTGGGCCCAGCATCCGGGCAAGGGATTCCATGATCTTTTTTCTTCTCGGCCGTTCTTTCCAGCTTCTGAAATTCACTTCCACACTGTTCTTCATGTCTTCCTCGAAGGTGCTTTCAAGCCGGGCGGTTATTTTGCGGCTGTAGATCAGGGCATTCACTTCGAAATCGATATCAAAGCTGCGCATATCCATGTTGGCCGAACCCACCGTGCTGAAGGTTCCGTCAACCATCAGGAGCTTTGCATGAATAAAGCCTTTTTTGTACAGGAACACCCGTATCCCGGCTTCCAGCAATTCGGTAACATAGGAAACCGAATTCCAGTAGCTCACGGTTGAATCGGAATAATAGGGCAGAATAATCCTCACATCCACCCCCCTGAGAGCAGCTGTCACCAGGGCAGTCAGAATGCTTTCGTTCGGGGAAAAATACGGGGTGGTAATGTAGATGTTTTTCCGTGCATTGGTAATGGCTACAAAGAAAGCCTGCATAATATTTGCCCAGTCAGAATCAGGTCCGCTGGCCGTTATCTGAACGTAATTGGTTTCCTCCACCTGGTAATCGGGAAAATATTTTTTACGGTGTGTAATGATTTCTCCGCTGACAAAATACCAGTCGGTTATGAATACGGTTTGCAGAGATCGCACCGCTTCGCCTTCAAGCCTCAGGTGCGTGTCTCTCCA
The DNA here is from genome assembly GCA_011049175.1 of Bacteroidota bacterium. Lineage (GTDB taxonomy): Bacteria > Bacteroidota > Bacteroidia > Bacteroidales > VadinHA17 > HyVt-105. Next base: position 27,195 of record DSCJ01000004.1, read on the forward strand.
GAAGGGAAATCTCCTGGTCCCTTTCAGGTATTTATCGGCAATATTGAGCCCCCCCACAAATCCAACTTTTCCGTCAATAACCAGGATTTTCCGGTGATTCCGGAAATTGACCTTTGATGTAAAATAGGGAAACCTAACGGGCATGAAAGGCAGAATTTCAGCCCCGGCCTCCCGTAATGTACGGATGTATCTCCTGGTCAGATGCCAGCTTCCTACATCGTCGTAAATGATCCGTACCTTCACTCCTTCCCGGGCTTTTCTGACCAGGATCCGCCGCACCTGGTTTCCGATTTCATCATCGGCAATCTTGAAAAAATCCAGGTGAATATGATGCTCCGCTCTCTCCAGGGCGCTCAGCATAGCTTCGAAAGTAGCCAGTCCGTCATTCAGAATATCTACCCGGTTATGCTGTGTGAGAAGGGCTTTGGAATTTTTCAGCAGCAGCTTGATAATATTCAGACTCCCGGCCAGGGCGCTGTTTTTGTGAAAGGTACGGTTACTCAGGTCAAGTAACTGATCCTCGCTAAGGGCCCTGATCCTGGCCAGGTCGATCAGTCCCTTTCGGGAAAACATTTTCCGTTTTCTGTAATTCTGGCCGAATACCAGATACCAGACAATGCCGAGGATGGGAACCAGCAGAATAAGCAACACCCAGGCCAGGGTTTTGTGTGGGTCCCGTTTTTCCATAACAATGGCAAAGACGGTTGATAACACCGTGATGGCATACACCATCAGAAAAAGGTACTGAAGGATGTCGTTCCACCCAATGGTCGAAAATATCCCGGAATTCATTCTCTGATCTTTCAGATGCCGTTCGAAAATAAGAAATAATTAAGAATCTGACACGATCAGCCGGAAAGTAAAAAAGCTGCCCTGACCGGACAGCTTTTCTTATGGCATGATCTGTTTGGATCGTCCTAAAACATAATCCCCACACTCAGAATGATCTGCGGATTCCGGGTGTCGAAACTGGCCGTATAGTCGCCCAGGGTAATTCCGTCGCCCAGCTTGCTCAGGTTGCCTTCGTATTTCAGATCGATGGCCAGAAAATTCAGCACATCCACTCCGATACCGGCCTGGTAGCCGAAAGTGGCTGTTTTGAAATCTTCCTCCACCTGATCCACCAGGTCGTCCAGGGCAGGTTTGCTGCTGAGAGTAAAGCTGGCAGCCGGTCCGGCCTGCAAACGTGCAGGACCCAGTTTGAATCCGACCATAACCGGAATACTGATCTTGTTATAGGTCTGATTCTTGAAATATTCAGTGTTTTCGGTCAGGTCCGTAATTTTTACTTCCCCTCCCGAAGAAGAAAACAGCACCTCGGGCTGAATGAAGGCCCCGAAAAGGGTCACCCGCATCATGGCGCCGAAATGATAACCGATCATGGCATCGCCCGATTCAAGCTCATAATAATAATCTTCGGCAGCTCCGCCAATCACTTCATCCACCTTAATGGATGAGGAGCTGATACCACCCCTCAACCCGAATTTGATCTGTGCCATGGATACGGAACTGATAGCAAAAAGTGCGGTAAAAAGAAGAATTGAACGTTTCATGTTTTCAGGTTTTTGGTTAACAATTTTCTCCTGTTACTGTTCACTTAAACGGGACTAAGCAAAAATCGTTCCCGATTTTTCCGCAAAAATGCATAAAAGATTGCATTTTTGCATACTAAAATGCTGTAGACAAGGATATAATATATATGAAAAAAATATTCATTGTGATGATAGCCATACTGATTATTCTGCTTCTCATTGACCTGGTTGCCTATAAAGCCATGATGCACCTGCTGCATCAATCAGCGCCTTTTACACGAAACCTGTCTAAATGGATGTACTGGGGGATCAGTCTGTTCTTCCTGGCCCTGATCGTTTCCGTTTTCCTTTCCTCTGCCGGGCAGCGTGACCCGAAAACCACCTCCCGGATTTTTCTCCTGGCAGGCATTCTGCTTGCCCTGTACATACCCAAATTGTTCTTTGCGGTTTTTCACCTCACAGAAGATATTGGAAAGCTGGCTGCACTGGGTATTCATAAGCTTTCTGCCCTGGTTACCGGAACAGAAACCAGTCCCGACCCTTCGGCCGAAAAGATCAGCCGCTTCAAATTCCTTACCCAGGCCGGACTGGTGCTCGCCGCCATCCCTTTCCTGTCGATCATCTGGGGTATGGTATGGGGCCGTTTCCGCTTCAGGATCAGTCACCAGAAACTCGCTTTCCCTCATCTTCCCGAAGCATTCCACGGATTGAAGATCGTACAGATTTCCGATATCCATATCGGATCGTTCTACGGCCATGAAAAGAAAATAAAGGAAGCCTTCGAACTGATCCGTGCCCTGGAAGCCGACATCATTGTATTTACAGGCGATATGGTAAACGATCTGGCGGAAGAACTGAACGGGTGGGAAGAAATACTTGCCTCCCTGCAGGCCCCGATGGGGAAATATTCCATCCTGGGAAATCACGATTACGGCGATTATTTCCGGTGGGATTCGGAACAGGACAAACGCAACAATCTTCAGGAGCTGATCCGGCGTCAGGAAGCCATGGGATTTCGAATGCTCCTGAACGAAGCGGTGAAAATCGAAAAAAACGGATCAACCCTGGCCCTGATAGGGGTGGAAAACTGGGGAAAGCCTCCTTTTGCGCAATACGGCGATTTCCGGAAGGCCCATGAAAACGTCAAAGATGCTCCCTTCAAAATTCTGCTTTCGCACGATCCCACTCACTGGGATGCCGAGATATTGGGGAAAACCAATGTGGATCTTACCCTTTCAGGCCATACCCACGGCATGCAGTTCGGCATTGAAACGCGAAACATAAAATGGAGCCCCGTACAGTGGAAATACCCGCACTGGGCAGGCCTTTACAGTGAAAACAAACAGTACCTGTATGTCAACCGGGGGTTCGGGTACATCGGTTATCCCGGGCGGGTTGGTATGCCTCCCGAGATCACAATCATTGAGCTGTTAAAAGGCTGAGTTACACAACCAGCACAAGCAGCATACATTATATGCTGTCGGGTGCCACCGGAAAATATCCCGCAGATAACTTAAGATTTGACCTGTACCCGCAGGGTTAATAGCTGTCTGCAGATCATAGCAGGGGATCGATACGTTCCCTGATGATTTGCTTCAGCTTGTCGGGATCGCTCAGGGCGGTTAAAAAAGCCTCACTGGTAAGATTGATCTTCGTGTCATCCTTCACGATCAACAGGGTTTGCCCGGACACTCCCAGTTCCTGCGCTTTTTCCTTTCCTTCGCTTTCATCGATGTTCCATGATGTAAAATCTACCTTTCCTTCATAAAAAGTTGTTACGGCTTCCCGGGTCACTTCCTCCACGGCATTACATGTGGCACACCGGCGGGTCATATGGAAGTAATGAACTTCCACTTCCCCTGTCTCAGCCAGCTGCTTTCCTTCTTCCTCCCCTCCCGAAGCCCGGGATGCACAGGAATTACCCATGCCCATGATGAACAATCCAAGCATAATGATTCTCAATGACTTCATAGTGTTTTTCAGTTTATTGGTTTTGATTGATCATGTCTTTAATTTCATTCACCGAGGGAACCCGGCCCGAACATACCACCCGGTTGTTGATCACCAGCCCGGGTGTGTGAATAATCCCGTACCCCATAATCTTCATGATATCCTCTTCTTTCTGAACATCGGCCTGGATCTTCAGGGAAGCCAGGGCTTCGTGCACCCGGCTTTCCAAGGCTTTACATTTGGGACAACCTGTTCCTAACACTTTTATTTCCATATTATTACCTTTTTATTTGCATTTAATTCGTATTTCGCAATATTACGAAATAACATAAAGAAAAAAAAGAAAAAAGGAGGCTTTCCATCCGGAAGGCCTCCTTTTTTCTCATTTATAGAAGCACTGAAGGGTATGGTCTATCGGGGCTGGGTAAATTCCTGTTGTATTTCCTGCATTCTCTGTTCGATAACTTCCATGATGGAATCCAGGTATTCCGAAGCCGGCACGGTGCTTCCGTCGGTAAATACCAGCTGTAAATCGATCCTCTGGTTGGTTTCATCATAGTAGAACTCCACATCGGCTATCTTGTGCAAATCGGGATAGGTGTACAGGGTCAGATTCACGTACTCATTCATCTGATCAACGGTAGGTTCACCCTCAATTCCTTCCAGCGAGGCAATATCCAGATCGCCTTCCAGTTTCACTTTTCTGTATTGCAGGTAACCTGCCAGGCTCTGAGCATCATCCAGTTCGGTGCTGGTGAAACCAACATCGATCCCTGCAGAAATCACACGGGTTTTCCCGAGTTTCAGGATCGCTTCCAGAGACACATCGGATCCGTCACGCTCAAAGCTGCCCGTAAAGGTATACGGTTTCAGGAAGAGTTCCAGGAAGAGGCTGTTGGGCTCGCCGTTATTTGTATTCCACGATGCTTCAAACAGCAAATCGAGATACAATTCATCCTCATAATACAGATCGACCTCCACCCTTGTGGGGTTGTACCATGACCCCCATTCGTCGCTGATCAGCACATCCTGAAAATCATGAATGGTCAGAGTGACATTGTTTACCGTACCCTGTGGGCCGTCGTTCGGAAACAGAAAAACGATCTTATCGTTTGGATCATTCTGGGTGATGACCCAGCCCTGATTGCCGGCATTCCATTCGTAGGTGCCCACCTTCGACTGGAAGTCGAATCCCGGGTCAATCGACGGCATCATGGCCATACGGTAAAAATCTTTCAGTGTCAGGGTATTTGACTCTGCGGTAAGACTCTTTTTTACTTCCGGGGCGCCAACAGGATCGTGGATACCCATACATGCATCAAAAGCAACCAGTGCGTTGAATCCTTCCTCATCAACTACCACACTCATATCCTCCTCCATCTGGGTAGCCAGATTTTCCAGGGTTTGCTTGTTTTCGGCAACGGTTGGGGCTTCATCCTTATTACAGGAAACCATCCATCCGGTCGCCACTATCATCAATAATGCCAGGATCTTTTTCATATCGTTCAGGTTTTAATAATGTTCAACATTACCTCCTGTAACGAAAAAGGAGCAGAAAGGTTACAAAAAGACCGGCGGGACAGGTGCCGCCGGTTGTGAAACGATCAGTCAGACGGGATTATTTCAGGTTTTTGAAATCGTTTATCTGTACCTGCTTTATGGGGCACGAAATAGTTCCTCCTCCACCCCGCTTTTCTCTTCCGGCCGGCAGCCTGCGATGAGAAATGAAATTACCGTCATGCAGAAGATCATGTTCCTTTTCGTGGCGTGCGGCTATTATTCTTCCATATGATCCAGTTTATCCAGGCCTTTGATCTGCAGGCTTTTCGACAGCTTCGAAATGCTCTTCATATCAATTTCGCCGGTAATGCTTATCAGGACATTATCGGAACCTCCACCCACCACCATCAGCAACTCCGCCATCCGGCCGTTTTCTTCCCTGACGAGAAACCGTATGTTCTGGTCTTTCTCCTTTACCACCATCATCTCCTCATACCGTTCAAGGGGGAGGTCCTGCATAAGTTCGGTAAAAAAATTCACTGGTTTTCCTTCAACCATTCCGCCTTCACAGGCCAGGATCCTGATGCCTTTCAGTCCTTTCACCGCCTGTTCGAATTCGGGATCGCCCGTTTCCATTTCCGAGAACATTTCAAACATTTTGCTTGAAATAGTTACCGAGGTGATGCCCTCCCTGCCGTTGTATTTTGCAAACAGCTTATCCACCGCCGAATCCTGCGCATGCATTACGACCGGGATAATAAGCCAACCGAATAAAAACCAGATTCTTTTCATGACATCCTATTGTTGCAATATCTTTCTTACTTTTTCGAATTTCCCTATGGGTTTGAGGGTTTCCTGAACCTCGTTGAGGGTATTCATCGCACTGAGCGGCTCCATCCCCGTGTTCAGGGTATTGACATACCTGAGTTCCCGGGTGTGCTCGTGCCATTCCGTGAGGTTTTCCAGCGGGGCGGTCCCCTTGTTCAGCATTTCCGAAACCAGCATCAGGGTGCTTTTGGTCTCCTCCCAGGCCAGTTGCGGATCCTCGAAGGTATCTGCCGGTGTGGGACCAAACATTCCTGAGGTGCGGAGCAGAAAATAGCCGGAAACCAGCACCACCATAACGGCAGCGGCGGAAGCGGCCGTATAGATCATTCTCCTGCCCGGCAGGCGGATCACAGGCCGTGACCCGGCAGCTTTATGAAGGGTTTTCTCAAGCCTGGCTTCGAAACCTTCCGGGGGTTCCACCTGCTGCTGGGCTTCCAGCCCCAGGATCACCTCCCGGTCGGGAAGGAATTCCCCGGGCAGGTCGTCCTGCCTGAGGGCTTCCTTCAAAATATTTTCTTCTTCCGTACTGGTACTACCCTTGTAGTATTTCTCCAGCAGGTTTTTGATTACTTTCCATTCCATATCGATTCCATTTAATGAGGGTTTCTCTTATTTTCTTTCTGGCCCTTGACAGGTTCACACGGATCAGGTTTACATTCAATCCGGTGATATCGGCAATTTCTTCGAAGGCATACCCTTCCACATCCCGCAGCTGTACAATTTCGCGCTGCTGCCCGGGCAGTTCCTGCATGATCATCCGTATCTTGTTCACATCGTCACTTACTTCCATCCTTTGATGAGGATTTCCATCCTGGTTCAATTCTTTCTCCAGTACAGGGATCTCTTCGAACGACAGGGTTCGTTTCTTTCTCAGCCTGTCAAGGCAGTGGTTGCGGGTCACCGTCATGGCAAAAGCTTCCACACTCTGGTAATTATCCAGCGTTTCCCGGCGGTCCCACAGCTTGATCATCACTTCCTGAACCGCATCTTCCGCTTCCGCCTGTTCTTTCAGGTAAGACAGGGCAAAACGGTACAGCTTTTTTCCCAGTGGCACCACTTCCGATGTAAACCTGTCCAGTTCCATTACAATGATAAGACGATAGCGGTATGATTTTATTACATAAAGGTAACAACAAAATACCCCCGGAAAAATATTTCTTTGTGGTCTATTTGAATTCTGATTCGGAAAACGGATCCGGTAAACTTCTATACCGGGTATATTCAGGGAATTGTTGTTGATTCAATCATCCGTTTGTATCTGGGAACAATCCACCCGGGCAACAACATTTCCGTTTCAGGGAAATCATGAAATCCCGTTATGAAATTTATTTTATTTTTATAATTTTATTTTTTCATATTTTGTTTTGCAATATGTTTTTTATACTGTATCTCTTATTTTTATATTTTTTAACTACGTAGTTTACTGGCTTTGTTATGACATAATCAGCAATTATTTGTATATTTGAAAAAAATGCTGTTATGGAATTGTCAGAAATTAAACAGGCTATTGAAAAACTCAGTGAAGAGGAGCGTCAACAGCTACTC
>DSCJ01000076.1 GCA_011049175.1 Bacteroidota bacterium
ATTTTAACCGGGAATATCAGGGTGGCCTCCGGCATACTGGAGCATTGCTTCGATCCGCAAATGGTTGTACTGGACGGATCACTGGGGTACTACAGAACCCGCGAGTGGGTGAATTATCTGAAAAAGAAAAATATACCCTTTCATGCTGTTTACGTGGATGGAGCCTTTCAATGTTCTCTGTAAATTGATACATTTGTTTACAGGTTGTTGCCAAATTTTTGCATAATTCGGAGGATTATGATTTACTTTGTGTCCGCTAATTGAATAAGGAGATGAAAATCATTGTGGCAGGAGCAGGAGAGGTAGGGTCACACCTGGCCAAAATGCTCAGCCAGGAGAATCATGATCTGGTGTTGATCGATCCGAATGAATCATTGCTTCAGGCGATTGATAACCGGCTGGATCTGATGACCGTACATGGTTCGGCTACCTCCATTTCCACCCTGGAGGAAGCCAATGTCAGGAAGACCGACCTGTTTATTTCGGTAGCCCACCTGGAAGATACCAATATTACGGCCTGTATCCTGGGTAAAAAACTGGGCGCCAAACGAACCATTGCGCGCATAGACAACCAGGAGTATCTTCTTCCGAACAACAAGGAGTTTTTCCGCAGTCTGGGAGTGGACCATCTGATTTATCCCGAAAAAATCGCTGCCCGGGAAATTGTGGGTTTGCTGAGCCAGACGGGAACGAGCGAGTTTTTTGATTTTTCCGGGGGAAAGTTGTCTCTTTTCGCCCTGAAGCTGGATGAGAACGCTCCGGTAGTGAATAAAACCCTGATGGAAGCGACCGAGAACCGGAATGAATTGGATTACAGGGCGGTGGCCATAACCCGGAACGGAGATACCATCATTCCGCGGGGGAATGATGTTTTCAAGGTGGGAGATGTGGTATATGTCATTACCAGCCGGAAAGGGGTGAACAGCCTGCTGAAGTATTCGGGGAAAGAGAATTTTGAGATAAACAACCTGATGATCATCGGAGGAAGCCGCATCGGCTTGCGTACCGCGAAGGACCTGGAAAACGAAATCAATGTAAAGCTGATTGAGATCGACCAGGAGAAGAGTGTGACACTGGCAGGATTTCTGGACAATACCCTGGTGATCCAGGGAGACGGAAGGAATATCAATCTGTTGATGGATGAAGGGCTGAAAAACATGGAGGCCTTTGTGGCCGTGACAGGGAATTCGGAAGCAAATATCCTGGCCTGCATGCTGGCTAAGCGAATGGGAGTACGCAAGACCATTGCAGAAATAGAGAACCTGGATTACATAGAAATGGCCGAACGCATGGGGATTGATGCGGTGATCAACAAGAAACTGATCACTGCCAGCCGTATTTCACGATTTACCATGAGTGCCGAGGTAACATCGATGAAGTGCCTGACGGGAACCGATGCCGAGGTGATGGAATTTGTGGTCAAACCCGGGGCCCGTGCCACACGGTTTTCCCTGAAAGAACTGGAATTTCCCCGTGATTCCATCATTGGGGGGATTGTCAGGGGAGAACGGGCGTTCATTGCCAAGGGGGATACTCAAATCGAACCTAACGATCATGTAGTGGTGTTTGCCCTGCCGAGTGCCGTCGGAAAAATCGACAACTTCTTCAATTGATATATGATCAATTACCGGATCATAGTCCACATTCTGGGGATTCTTTTGCTGGTCGAGGGTTTTTTTATGCTCCTTTCGGCACTGGTTGGAGCTTTTTATCATGACGGGGGTGAACTTTCCCTGGTAATATCTGCCGGTATTGTAACGGCCACAGGCGCTATTGCCTGGTCTTCCACCCGGCGCTCGAGCAGGGATCTGGGAAAACGGGAAGGATATTTCATTGTAACTCTGGGATGGGTTCTGTTCTCCCTTTTCGGAAGCCTGCCTTTTCTTCTTTCCGCCTCCATTCCGAATTTTACCGATGCTTTCTTCGAAACCATTTCAGGATTTACCACTACCGGTGCTTCCATTCTGACGGATATCGAATCCATGCCCCATGGCTTGTTGTTCTGGCGTAGCCTCACCCAGTGGCTGGGAGGAATGGGGATCATTGTGCTTACGCTGGCAATCCTTCCGGTACTGGGTGTGGGGGGCATGCAGCTTTTTATTGCCGAGGTGCCGGGTGTGACATACGATAAGCTGCATCCCCGGATAAGGGAAACGGCCAAACGCCTGTGGACGATCTATATTATTTTCACCTTTTCAGAGGCTGTTTTGCTCACCATCGGGGGAATGGATATTTTCGATGCTGTATGCCATTCCTTTACAACCATGGCTACCGGTGGATATTCCACAAAGCAGGCAAGCATTGCTCACTGGAGCAATCCCTATATTCATTATGTAATTACCGTTTTTATGTTCCTGGCCGGCACCAACTTCATGATGTCGTATTTTGCCCTTCATCTCCGTTTCGGTAAAATATTCAGGAATGAGGAATTCAGGTTTTACCTCGGCTCTGTTTTATTTTTCACCCTGGCCGTTTCCATGGGTTTATGGCTAACCCTGGGATGCACTCCAGAAAAATGTTTCCGCGATGCCCTGTTTCAGGTGGTATCCATTATTACCACCACGGGGTATGTAACGGCCGATTACCTTACCTGGCTGCCCTTCCTTACCGTACTGATCTTTATTCTGATGTTTTTCGGTGGATCTGCCGGATCCACCGGTGGAGGTGTGAAGATAGTCAGGATACTGCTTTTACTGAAAAACAGTTTCCTGGAACTGAAACGCCTGATTCATCCCAATGCCGTGATCCCGGTAAGATATAACGGGAAACCGGTTTCCGCCCAGGTTATCTCCAATGTGCTTGCCTTTGCCTTTTTTTACCTGATCATTATCATTAGCAGTGTGGCTGTTATGTCGGCCATGGGGTATGACATGGATTCCTCGTTCGGTGCTGTGGCGGCCTCGCTTGGAAATATCGGCCCGGGCCTGGGGGCTGTGGGTCCTTCTGAAACCTATGCACACATACCCGATGTGGGGAAATGGTTCCTTTCTTTTCTTATGCTGGTAGGAAGGCTGGAGCTTTTTACTGTGATCATCATTCTTTCTCCCGCTTTTTACCGGAAGTGACCGGCAGAGCATTCCCGGTGGGCTTTCTTCAGGACATGCTCTTTTTTTCCAGAAAAACAGGTGTTATCTTTATGAACCCAATGTGTGGAGATAAAAAGCATGGTCAAGATCCCGAAAATGAAAAGAATAATTCCCGAAGGATTGTTTCTGCTGATGGCGCTATTTCTGCAGGGTTTTTCCGCGCGGGCCGGGAACCCGGCCGAAACGATCCGTTTCGAATACTTAACCATTAAGGAAGGCCTCTCCCAGAATATGGTCGACTGCATATTGCAGGACAGCCGGGGATTCATGTGGTTCGGCACATGGAATGGGCTGAACCGGTATGACGGGTATTCCTTTACCGTCTTCAAACACGATGACACCGATCACGCTACCCTGTCCGACAATTTTATACTCGATATGACGGAGGGCCCATACGGGAATATCTGGATCGGCACGGAAAATGGGTTAAATGTGTATCTCTACCGGCAGGACCGTTTCCTGACATATACTACTGAATCAGCGGGTTATTCTGTGAGTGCCTGTCGCATACAGGCGGTCATGGCCGACCGTGACGGGTATGTATGGGTGGGAACTGACAGGGGACTGGACCGTGTTCATCCGGAGGATGAAAGCGGGAGGATATCAGGTGTGGAAAGGTTTTTTTCTGACAGCGCCCTGACATCATCCCCTGTGTCGGTGCGGGAAATTTATCAGGACCCGCAGGGAAGAATATGGATTGGAACTTCAAACGGAGTGTATATTTATGATACGGAAAATGGTTGTTTCCTGCCGGAAGGGAACACTCTGATCCCGGAGGCAGTGTCGCGGCTGAATACTGCCCGTGCTTTCCTGATGGATTCGTTGGGCACCATGTGGATCGGAACACAGTTCGGGGTTTTTCGCTATGATGTCAAGGAAAATAATATTATAAGGTATATTCACCGGTCCTTAGACCCGGGCAGCCTGGTCCATAATGTGGCCATGAGCATTACCTCTGACGGAGAGGGGAATATCCTGGTAGGCACCCTGGGTGGTTTGAGTATTTACAATGAATCCAACGATGCGTTCAGGAATTATACTACCACCCCCGACTCACATTTCGGCCTGAACAATGAATTTGTCAATTGCCTGTTGTATACAGAAGACGGGAATGTATGGATCGGGACCGAACGGGGCGGAATTAACCGGTATAACATTTACCGCAGGAATTTTGACTTTTTTGAATGGAACCCCTGGGATGAAAACAGCCTGAGCCATAACACCGTAAATTCAGTTTGTGAAGATGAGAAATACCTGTGGATCGGAACAGCCGGTGGCGGATTGAACAGGTATGAAAAAAACACAGGTGACTTCAGGCATTACATGTATTCGCCCGGAGACCGTGACGGACTTACCTCCGATTTTATTTCAGTGCTTCACCGGGATCGGGAAGGGAACCTGTGGGTGGGTTCCTGGGGCGGCGGGCTGCACCTGCTTACCCCCGGGAACATGGAAGAAGGGAAATTTATCAGATACCTCCACCAGCCATCCATTCCCGGACAACCCATTAGCAATTACATTTCATCCATTGTGGAAGATTCCCGGGGAAACCTGTGGATAGGGACTATAGACGGCCTGATGAAATATGATGCAGTGAAAGAGGAGTTTATTCCCGTTCGGTTGTACGATGATATCAGAAACATGGAATCGGTGGGCTGTCTGACATTCGATGCGGATAGCAATCTTTGGGTAGGGACCCGCTATGCGCTATATCGTATCACCTGGGAAAGCCTGCAGGTGGTTTATGAAAAGGCCATTCATGCCGACCGGTTTGTCAGTGATCCGGACGATCCCGCAAGCATCAGCGGGAATTATGTGATATCCCTTCTGTTGGGTGGCAACGGGGATCTCTGGATTGGAACCTACGGGCAGGGGTTGAATCGGTTGTGCAGTGAAGATATGGAAAGAAAGAAGTGGGTATTTACACATTTTTGTGAAAATGACGGATTGTGCAATGACGTGGTGTATGCTATTCAGGAAGACGGGAAAGGAAGGTTGTGGATGAGTACCGATAACGGTTTGTCGGAATTTGATCCGGAGGAAAAGACCTTCCGGAATTTCTATGTGGAAGACGGTTTGTTGAGTGATCAGTTTTACTGGTCGGCCGGTGCTACGGGTAAATCGGGAGAGCTCTATTTCGGGAGCATGCAGGGGTTGATCAGTTTTTATCCCGACAGTATCCGGGAGATGCCCCAGTTATTCCCTACCACCATTACCGGATTCAGGGTGTTCAATTCCCCTGTGGAGATAGGAGAGAAATATGAAAAAAGGGTTCTTCTTCCTCAGTCTATTCTTACTTCCGATCATCTGGTTTTGCCGCGCCGGATCAAGGAATTTTCCTTTCAGTTTTCAGCGCTCAATTTTGTACAGTCGGAAAGGATTACCTATCGCTACCGGATGGTAGGATTCGACAACCGGTGGAGGGACGCTACCGGCAGCCGGCAGGCAACTTATACCAATCTTTCGGGTGGTGATTACACCTTCTATGTGCAGGCCGTGATGGACGGTCAGCAGGTGGGTGAACCCGCGATGATGGCTGTTACCATTATTCCACCCGTATGGCAGCGCACATGGTTCCATGTACTGGCTGTTCTTGCGTCTCTGGCCATTGTATTGCTGATCATCAGATACAGAACCTATTCACTGAACAGGCAGAAGAAAAAGCTGGAGGTCCTGGTGAAGGAGAGAACGGCCGAGGTGGAAGGACAGAAATTGGAGCTGGAATCACAGGCTGCCGATCTGCGGGAATCCTATCAACAGCTTGAGAAACGGCAGGAAATGATCGAGGGGCAGAAACGGCAGCTGGAGAATCAGAATATGCAGATCAGCGAACAGCGGGATAAGCTCATCGAGCTGAATGAAAAAGTAGGGCAGATCCAGCAGGAACAGCTGAACTTTTTTACGCAGGTATCGCACGAATTCCGTTCCCCCCTGACTCTGATCATCTCGCCCATTGAACAGATGATGAAAGAAACCCGGCTGGAAGAAGGGATCAAAAACAATCTCCAGATCATTTACCGGAACACACAGAGGTTGTTAAGACTGATCAACCAGTTGCTCGAGATCAGGAAAGTGGAAACGGGGGAGATCGAAATGAAAGTGGCCCGGGGCGAGCTGGCTTCATTTGTTGAAAATATTTCCCGCTCATTCTCCAATCAGGCGTCGCTGAAAGAAATCCCGTTTGAGTATCATCCGGCTGAGCGCATTGAAATGTACTTCGACCGGGAAATTGTGGAAAATATTGTATATAATCTTCTTTCGAACGCCATCAAATATACTCCGCAAAAGGGAATGGTGAAGGTTGCAACAGGTGTGGGCAATGGCGAGAAAAGGGCTGAAGCCGGCGTTAATGTAATGGAAGAACCCTCAGAATACCCCCGGGGAACCGGTTCCTATGCCTGGATAATGGTTCGTGATACCGGACCCGGTATTCCCCATGAAGTGGTAAAAGATGTGTTTAGAAAATTTCACCGTCTGCCCCATAAGGGAAATCGGGAAGTCCGGGGAAGTGGTATAGGGTTGTATCTGGCCAGGGAAATGACCCGCGCTCACAGGGGACAGATTTATGTCAGGTCAGAACCCGGGGTGGGTACCACTTTTACGGTATTTCTTCCAGTGGAAAGAGAAAATTACCTTCCGGGCGAGGTGATGGAAAATATTCCGGATGAAATGGCTGGCGACAGAATTCATGGCATATCATTCAATGAAATAACGCAGGATGGGTATGAAGACGTACAGCAGGTGCAGAAGGCTGAAAAACCCGATCAGCCTGTACTGCTGTTTGTGGATGATGACCGCGAATTGTGCCGGTATATACAGAATACACTGACCCGTTCGTTTCATGTGATCACCGCATTTGACGGAACCGAAGGCTGGGAAAAAGCCCTGAAACATGCACCTGACCTGATCATCTCGGATGTTATGATGCCGGGTATGGACGGACTGGAATTGTGTACCCGGTTGAAAAACGATCTGAACACATCGCATATTCCCGTGATCCTACTTTCGGCAAGGGCTGAAACAGAAAGCCATTTCGAAGGGTATGGTACCGGAGCAGACGATTATGTGGCCAAGCCTTTTCATCTCGACATGTTGGAGGTGAAGGCAAAGAGCCTGATGGAAAACCGGAAAAAACTCCGCCGTTTGTTCCTGCAGAATCTGACTCCAGTGCCGGGAGAATTGACTACTACCCGGTCCGATGAGGAATTCCTGCAAAATGTTCTGAAAGCCATTGAAGAAAATATGGCAGATCCCTCATTCAATGTACAGAAGCTGGCCAGGGTGCTCTGTATCAGCCGCAGCCTTTTGCACAAGAAACTGATTGCCTATACCGATGTGAAAGCCAGTGATTTTATTATCAATATGCGGTTGAAGAAAGCAGCCCGGCTCCTGAAAGAAAACAAGATGAATATTTCCGAAATTGCCTATGCCACCGGTTACAGCGATCCGAAATATTTCAGTCGTTCCTTCAAGAAACATTTCGGAATTTCTCCCAAAGAATATGGAGGTATGTCGTCCTGACCATTTCAGGGGCTGAAAATATGTTTTATAACACAAATTTCAGTTCATAGACAAATTTCCACCTTTATTCCACAAAATTCCACCTGCCCCTTCTCTGCATTCATGTAAATTTAATGTCGATTTAACATTTATTCTACTGAATGTACGGGTGGCAATATACTAATAACTTGATTAATAATAGGATAGCTGGAAAATGTTCCGTCGGCCGGATGCATGAACAGATGCTCGCCGGCCGTTTTTTTTATAAATATTTATAGTATGATAAGAATAAACCAATGTTGAACCCTAAACCAAACCTGATGCCTATGAAAACATAACCCGGTGAAATGTTTTATTGGTTTGTATGCCGGTCAGTTTACCGGATACAAACATGCAAAGTAAGTACACGATTTTTTACCTACAGGAGTAACTAACATGTAAAATGATCCCAATTAAACCTAAACCATGAAAAATCAAAAAAATCAGGAAAATTCCGGGAAGAACACGGCGGTTTTCAATAGCTTCCGGCTATTAAGGCATGCCTTGCTTCTTCTGTTGTTCTGCTGGGGGCAGATGGCTTCGGGCCTTCTTTATGCCCAGCAGCACTCCGTGACCGGAAAGGTCGTGGATGAATCGGGGGCTTCCCTTATCGGAGTGAGCGTGGTGGTCAAAGGCACCATTACGGGAACTCAAACCGATGTGGACGGGAATTATACCCTGAACAATATCAATTCGAATGACACACTGGTGTTCTCATTCGTGGGGATGAGGTCACAAACTGTACCCGTTCAGGGTCGCCAGCGGATCGATATCGTTTTGCAGACCGAAACCATTGGTCTGGACGAAATTGTGGTGGTGGCCTACGGCGAGCAGACCAAGCGAACCCTGACCGGTGCCGTGAGCAGTGTTACAACGGAAGACATAGTACGCACACCTTCCACTGCTTCCAGTGAAGCACTGGTTGGTAAAATCCAGGGAGTGACAGCCCGCCGGGGCGATGCCCGTCCGGGAAATGCCACCAACCTGGAGATCCGTAACCTGGGTGATCCTCTCTACGTGGTTGACGGAATTCCCTACGGAGGGCCCACCTGGCAAAATGCTTTCGGTTTTACGGAAGGATCGGGAAAGGATATTTTCAATGAACTGTCCATTGAAGACATTGAGAGTATCACTATCCTGAAAGACGCTTCCGCTTCCATTTACGGTCTGCGGGCTGCCAATGGGGTGGTGCTGATCACGACCAAAAGCGGAAAGTACAATGAAAAAACCCGCATCAATGTAAACGGCTACTACGGATGGCAGAATTATACCCGTTTCCCGCACCCAGCCAATGCAGCCCAGTTTGTGGAAGGGAAAATGCAGGCTGCCGTGGTGCGTGGCCAGGATCCTTCCCTGCTCTACACTCCGGAAGAATTTGAGAAGTGGAAAGCCGGTACGGAACGGGGATACAAAAGCTATGACTACTTTGATCTGACCATGCGCCCCAATGTGCCGCAGTCGTATATAAACGTGAATGCTACAGGCGGGTCGCAGCGGACCAGCTATTATTTCTCGCTGACAGATATGCACCAGGACGCCATCATCAAGGATTACTCCTATGACCGTACCAACGTGCAGCTGAATCTGGAGTCGGGTCTGACAAAAGGTCTGACGGTAGGCGGAAAAATGACCGCCGGTTTGACCAAGATCCGTAATGTGGGGGTTCCCGGATTGGACGATTACTGGAATCCGTTCTACTCGGTGCTGAACAACTGGCCAACCGAACCACCGTATGCCAATGATAACCCCAATTATGTGCATCAGTCGCATAACGTGAACGTGAACCCGGCTACCTATACACGGGATATCACCGGTTGGGTGGACAATGATTTTCATACCATGAACATTAATGTGTTCGCAGAATATGATTTTGATTTCGGGCTGACTGCCCGGGTGGCCGGCGCTTACAACTTCAGGAATGAGGATTTCGACGGCTTTGAATATAC
This sequence comes from Bacteroidota bacterium, assembly GCA_011049175.1. GTDB lineage: Bacteria > Bacteroidota > Bacteroidia > Bacteroidales > VadinHA17 > HyVt-105. The sequence continues at coordinate 9,572 of DSCJ01000076.1, forward strand.
TTACGATGCCTATCGTTACGATGAAGCTACCGATACCTATTACACCCAGCCCGGCTGGGGGAACCAGAATCCCTGGAGAGAATACCACAAACGGAATGTGGTGCAGCGTTTTGCCCAGGCACAGTTAAATTATGTGAAGACATTCGGCGATCATAACATTGCCGCTACCGTAGCCTATGAGCGGTCTGATTATGACAACCATTATCTGGCCATCCATACGGTACCTTCCACCAACTATGTGGAAAGGATGGACTTCTCCGAGCAGGATTACCTGGGTGATTCCTGGCGCACCGAAGCCCGGGCCGGGTATATCGGTCGTGTGAACTATAACTTCCGGCAGAAGTATATGCTGGAACTGCTGGGTCGTTATGACGGCTCATACCTGTACCCGCCCGATACCCGCTGGGGTTTCTTCCCGGGCATTTCTGCAGGATGGCTGATTTCTGAAGAAGATTTCTTCCGGAATGCGCTGGGGAATGTGTTCAGCAGCATGAAGATCAGGGCTTCCTATGGTGAAACCGGGAGTGAGACCCGTGTGAGTGCCTTCGACTACATGGCCGGATACAATTTCTTCAGAGGAGACGCTCTGTTGGACGGCGATCTGGTAATCGGTTTGCAGCCAAAAGGGCTTCCCATCACCAACCTGTCATGGACACATAACAAGACCATCAACCTGGGACTTGACTTTGCCATGTTTGAGAACAAACTTTCAGGTACTGTCGACGTGTTCGAACGCCGTCGTACCGGTTTGCCGGCTGCTCGCTACGACGTGTTGCTTCCCAGCGAAGTGGGTTATTCACTGCCCGACGAGAACCTGAATGCCGACGCCCACCGCGGAGTGGAAGGGATTCTTACCTGGAGAGACCGCAAGGGTGATTTCAGCTACAGCTTCAGCGCCCATGCTACGCTGTCGAGGCGCCGTATCCTGTACACGTACAAGCCTCGTTTTGGCAACTCCTGGGATGAATACCGCAACTCGGTGGAAGACCGCTGGGCATCCGTTAACTGGGGTTACCATGTGATTGGCCGTTTCCAGTCGGAAGAAGAGATCGAAAATTATGAGATCAACAACGACGGACGCGGGAACAGCACCATGTTGCCCGGCGACTTTAAATACCAGGACACCAATGAGGACGGCGTGATCAATTATATGGATGAAGTACCCATTGGATATGCCCAGGGAGCCAACCCATACCTGGCAACCGGTATCAACGGATACATTACCTGGAAGAATTTCTCCCTGGCCTTTGATTTTGCCGGCGGGCACCTGCAATCATACCGGCGCGAATGGGAGATCATGGTTCCCTTCCAGAGCAACGGGAACGCACCTCACTATATGCTGGATGATTACTGGAGAAAAGCCGACGTATATGATCCCGAGAGCGAATGGATACCCGGCGAATGGCCGGCAGTACGTACCGACCGCGGACATTCCAATTTCTGGAAAAACGACTGGTGGGTGACCAACGTGAACTATCTGCGACTGAAGAACCTGGAACTGGGATATAATATTCCTGAATCTGTATTAAACAAGATCGGAATTTCCAGGCTCAGGGTCTATGTCAACGGAACCAACCTGTTCTCATTCGATAACCTGAAGCAGTTCGAGATCGATCCCGAAGTAACTTCTTCGAGCGGTCTGGTTTATCCGCAGCAGAGACTGGTCAATGTTGGCTTTAATCTAACTTTTTAAATGACTGAGATGATGAAAAAAATAATAAACGGTTTATTGATCGGCCTGTTTGTTTTTCTTTCCACCGGATGTGAAAAAGACTGGCTGGACAGGAAACCCAAGGATCTTGTCCTGGAAGAGCAGGTCTGGAACGATCCCGATATGATCCTCAGTTTGTTGGCCAATTATTACAACAGACTGGAAGTGGACATGAGTGTTGACGACAACTGGCGGCGCATGGCTATTTACGACGATGCCATGTGGTCGGGCCAGATGAACAACGAAGGTTATTACAATGATATGGCTTCCTATGGTGGCAGTGAATGGCGTCTGTGGAATTATGGCCTGATCAGGGACATCAACCTGGCGCTGGAAAGCCTGGAAGAGTATGCGGTAGAACTCGATGAAAACACAAAACTGGCTTTTAACGCCGAGCTCCGGTTCATACGGGCCATGAATTATTTTGAGCTGGTTAAAAGAATGGGGGGCGTACCCCTGGTGACGGAGCAGCTGATCTATGACTTCAGCGGCGATCCCAGCTATCTGCGCCAGCCCAGGGCTAAGGAGCATGAAGTGTATGATTTCATTGCCGACGAACTGGATGAGATCATGGATGTGATCGGCAATGAAGGCAGCCAGACCCGTGCCAACAGATATACCTGCCTGGCGCTGAAAAGCCGTGCCATGTTGTATGCCGGTTCCCTGGCCAAGTACAATAATGAGATGCCCGTTCCCATCGAGACCGACGGAGGCGAGGTGGGAATCCCCGCTTCCATGGCCGATGCCTATTACACAGCTTCCCTGGAAGCTTCCAGGGAACTCATTAACGAAAGCCCTTACGAACTGTATGAGATCAACCCGCACCTGGGTGAAAACTTTTATGAAGTAACCTACAACGAAGCAGCCAATCCGGAGGTAATCTTCGCCAAAGATTTTTCCACGGCCGTTGACAAGAGGCACTGGTTCGCCTATGACAACATTGCCCGCGGGATACGTGAAGATAATCTGGCTTCGTCTACCGTTACTCCGGTTTTGAACCTGGTGGAGGCTTTCCAGTACCTGGACAATTCCTCCGGAGAACTGGTGACACATCTTCCTGACCAAAGTGATTATATCTATTATGACAACCTGGAAGATATATTTGCCAATAAGGACTGGAGGCTTTACGGCACCGTGATTTATCCTGGCACCTCCTTTAAAGGACTGCCCGTAGAAATTCAGGCCGGGGTGAAGGAATGGGATCCGGTGGCCGGCGAATACAACACCTATGAAGGTTCTGACCTGGCTACCAAGTACAGTGACGGAGGGCTGCTGACCGGTAGCTCAGGTCCTCACCGTTCCATGCAGGAAGTGAGCAACACGGGCTTTTATCTCAGGAAGTTCATAGACTCCGATCCCGGTTCCAGTACCCGCGGTATCCGCAGCGATAACTGGTGGGTATGGTTCAGGCTGGGTGAAATCTACCTGAATGCTGCTGAAGCCGCTCTGGAGGTTTCCACCGAGGCCGAAGCCCTGGGTTATGTGAACAGGCTGCGTGAAAGAGCCGGTTTCCCGCCCAACAGCCTTACTTCTTTTACACTGGATGATCTGATTAACGAACGCAGGGTGGAACTGGCCTTTGAAGACCATCGGGTATGGGACCTCAAGCGCTGGAGAATTGCCCATGAAGTATGGGATGGTGATCCCTCGAACCCCAATGCCATGTTGTATGCACTGTATCCGTACCGGGTGATTCATCCCACTGACCCAACCAAAGACGGGAAATACGTATTTGAGAAAATGGTGGCCCCGCGCTTCCGCAGCCCGAGGTTCTTCCAGATGCAGAACTATTACAGTTCCATTTCCCAGAGTGTGATTGATAACAACCCGTTGATCATTCAAAACCCATTCCATTAATCTACGATTATGAAAAGAACAGCTATATCATTCTTTTTCCTGGCGCTGATCCTGGTCATCGCGGGATGCGAAAAAGATAACTACGACGAACCCACCTCATTTCTAAAAGGAAACCTGGTGTACAACGGGAATCCCATCGGGGTGAGGTCGAATGCACTTCAACTCGAACTATGGCAACCCGGGTATGATCTGTATTCAAAAATACCCGTATACATTGACCAGGACGGATCCTATTCCGCCCGCGTGTTTGACGGCGATTACAAACTGGTACGACTGTCCGGAGGGCCCTATGAATCCAATTCCGATTCCATTGATGTGACGGTAAGCGGAACCACCACCCTGGATGTGCCCGTGGTTCCCTTCTTTGTCATTACCGGGGAATCGTTCAGCTACAGCGGCGGAGTGGTTTCTTCCTCCTGTAACGTGTCCCAGGTGAGCACGCAGAGTGTGAATGTTGACAATGTGACCCTTTTTCTGGGTACTAACAAACTCCTGGATCACAGGTATTTCGAGGAGCGTCATATTCTGGGGTCGCCCGATATTTCACAGCCCGTGAACCACAGCATTACCCTGCCTGCCGATATGGCCGACAGGGACTATGTATTTGTGCGGATTGGCGTGAAAACACAGGGTGTAAATGAGTACCTGTATACCCAGGTGCAGAAGCTCGAGTTGTAATTGACAACAGTTTTTTGTAATTTTTCGGAAAACACACCGGTAGCAGGTGTGTTTTCCGAAAAATTATTGAAAGGGCAGTTCGTCAATCGGGGGAAACGAAAACTTCTGATCCGGTAGTACCGGCTGATGAACGTAGGATTATTCCTGCCGGTTGGTATCCGGAGGAGCCGGATACCTGTCCTGGTGAATGTGAAATCTCTAAATAATGAAAAGATGAATTGTAAAAAACTGACCATTTTGTTTGCAGGCCTGGTCATGGTTGCCATGACCCAGACCTATGGCCAGCAGAGAAATTTCCGGCAGAGGACTTCCCGCGAGTCGTATACCCCCGGAAAAGCCCAGGTCATTGTCAATGCCGATCTGGGAGAAGAGACGATCAGCCGTCATATTTACGGCCATTTTTCCGAACACCTGGGACGGTGTATTTACGGAGGTTACTGGGTGGGAGAAAATTCCGATATTCCCAATACCCGGGGAATAAGAAATGATATCGTTGAGGCCCTCAAGGCTACAAAAATTCCCAACCTGCGCTGGCCCGGCGGTTGCTTTGCCGACGAATACCACTGGATGGACGGCATCGGTCCGCGCGACCAGCGACCAAAAATGATCAACACCCACTGGGGTGGGGTGACTGAAGACAACAGTTTCGGTACCCACGAATTCCTTGATCTGTGCGAACAGCTTGAAACGGAACCCATTATTGTGGGCAATGTGGGAAGCGGTACCGTGGAAGAATTGTCGAAGTGGGTGGAATATGTGAATTTTGACGGGATAAGCCCTATGGCCGACCTGCGCCGCCAGAACGGACGGGAAGAACCCTGGGGAGTGCGGTTCTGGGGAATCGGGAACGAAACTTGGGGATGCGGGGGAAACATGACTCCCGAATATTATGCCCAGCTTTACCGGAATTATGCCACTTATACCCGGAATTACGGGGAATACCGGCTGAACCGGATCATCAGCGGCGCCAACACCACCGATTATCACTGGACCGAGGTGATGATGCGTGATATCGGAACCCGGAATGTATGGGGACTTTCCCTGCACCATTATACTACAAACTGGAGCAACAAAGGGTCGGCTACCCGGTTCGGTGAAGATCTGTATTTCGATGTGTTGCGTCGCTGCCTGGAAATTGAAGACGTGCTGGATCGTCATATCACCATCATGGACCAGTACGACCCCAGCAAACGGGTAGCCCTGGTGGTGGACGAGTGGGGTACCTGGTATGATGTGGAACCCGGCACCAATCCCGGTTTTCTCTATCAGCAGAATACCATTCGTGATGCCCTGGTGGCAGGACTGTCGCTCAATTATTTCAACGAACGTGCCGACCGCATCCGGATGGCCAACATTGCCCAGACGGTGAACGTGCTGCAGGCACTGATCCTGACCGATGAGGCTAAAATGATCCTTACCCCGACCTATCACGTATTCGAGATGTACAAGGTACATCATGACGCAACCCTGTTGCCGCTGAACATAAAAACCGCCGATTACCGGTACGAAAACCGGTCACTGCCGGCTGTAAGTGCATCGGCATCAAAAGATGCGGAAGGAGTGGTGCATATTTCCCTGGTCAATATTGATCCTGAAAATGCCATTGAGACCGAGATCAATATCCGGGGATACCAGGCATCATCGGTTACAGGCAGGGTGCTGACAGCTCCCGAAATGAATGCACACAATACCTTTGATCACCCTGACAGGGTGAAACCTGCCGCATTCAGTGATTTTACAGTGGATAATCATGTGGTAACAGCCAATCTGCCACCCAAATCGGTAGTGGTGCTGGAACTGAAATAATGCATTATCAGGCTTATTTGCCGGAGGGAGCTTCCGGTTTACTCCGGAAGGCCCTTTTCTTAAACATCTTTGAAATAATGGATTTTATTACATCACCCTACCGCAGGCTTTTTGCGGTCATCGCCCTGGTGATATTATCGGGCACCTCTTTTACCCTGGCTCAGAATACCGAACTGGGTACCCACGATCCGGTTATGATCAAACACGACGGGGTGTATTACCTGTTTGCCACCGGAAGGGGTATTCAGGTGGCATCAAGCACCGACATGGTGAACTGGACACGGATGGAACCGGTGTTTGCCGACGATCCTTCCTGGGTAAACGACACCCTGGTGCCGGGGCACAGGAGGAATGATTTCTGGGCGCCTGATATTGCCTTTCATAACGGAAGATATTATCTGTATTATTCCGTTTCATCCTTTGGCAGGAATACATCGGCTATCGGGGTGGCATCGAACAAAACCCTGGATCCGGCCGATCCTGATTTCGAGTGGGTGGACCACGGATGCCTGGTAAATTCCATAGCCGGAAAGCACGACTGGAATGCCATCGATCCTAATCTGGTTTTCGACGTTGAAGGGGTGCCCTGGCTGAACTTCGGTTCCTGGTGGGGAGGGATCAAGATGGTCAGGCTGAACCCCGACCTCATCAGCATTGCACAACCCGAACGCTGGCTTACCCTGGCTGCCAGGGAACGTTCGTTCAGGCCGGAAGACCGGGAAAATGACAGACCGGGTATCGAAGCTCCGTTCATTTTCAGGAAGAATGGATATTATTACCTGTTCGTTTCCTATGATCATTGCTGCCGGGGAGTGAGAAGCGATTACAACATGGTGGTGGGAAGGTCCGAAAAGGTAACGGGCCCGTACCTCGACCGGGATGGAGTGGATATGCGATACGGTGGCCATACCCAGGTACTGAAAGGAAATGAGAACTGGCCCGGAGTAGGGCATAATTCCGCCTATACCTTTGACGGCAAAGATTACCTGATATTCCACGGATATGACGCCAAAGACAGGGGTCGTTCCAAACTCCTGATACGCGAAATCAAATGGGATGAAGAAGGCTGGCCGGTTGTGGAACTTTGAATGAACTGACCCAATACGATCGTATGAAGAAAAACTATCTTGTGAAAGGTTGCTTCGTTACCGTACTGCTTACCCTGGTTACCACCCTGATGGCAGAAGCACAGGAAAGCAGGCGCAGAGGGCCCGGGCCCGAACGGGAATCGAGGGGATTCCCCGCTCACGACCCGGTGATGATCAAACAGGACAGCGTGTATTACCTGTTTACCACCGGAAACGGCATATCGGTGGCTTCCAGTACCGATATGGAAAACTGGACCCGGATGAACCCCGTGTTCAGCAGCAAACCCGGATGGATCACCAATGAGGTCGTACCGGGTTTTCGGGGAAACCACCTGTGGGCTCCTGATATTGCCTGCGTGGACGGAACCTATTATCTGTATTATTCGGCTTCAGCCTTTGCCAAAAACACCTCGGCAATCGGCGTAGCTACCAACAAAACCCTGCATCCCTCAGATCCCGATTTCAGGTGGGTTGATCATGGAATGGTGGTGCAGTCGGTTCCCAACCGGGATTTCTGGAATGCTATTGATCCCAACCTCATTATGGCCGGAAGGAACGAAGGCTGGCTTTCTTTCGGTTCATTCTGGGGAGGATTGAAGCTGGTTAAGCTGGCTCCCGACCTGTTATCCCTGGCTCAGCCGGAAGAATGGTACACCATTGCCCGTCAGCCCAGGTCGTTTGCCCTGGACGATACCGACCCGGGAGACGGTGCCATAGAGGCTCCCTTTATTTACCGGTACAACGAGTATTTTTATCTTTTTGTCTCAGTAGACTACTGCTGCAGGGGACTCGAAAGCACCTATAAAATACTGGTGGGACGTTCCAGAGATGTTGAGGGTCCATATGTGGACAAAGACGGGGTATCGCTGAGCGTGGGGGGAGGATCGCTGGTGGCCGATGGAAATGAAGACTGGGCAGCCGTGGGGCACTGTTCCGCCTATACCTTCAACGGGAAAAGCTATCTGGTATTTCATGGTTATGACAGGAAGGATGATGGTCGTTCAAAATTGATAATCAGAGAGATGAAATGGGATAACAACGACTGGCCTTTCATCGATCTGTAATATTCCCAACCAATCTAAAACCATTTAAAACGAGAAGAATGAAACATCTGAAAATGACATGTGCAGGATTGTTCCTGCTTCTTGCGAGTGTTACGCTCAATGCCCAGGGGTGGAATATTCTCCGTCCCGTTGAGTGGCAGAAATATGACGACGGAAAGGCCAGGATTGTGATCAATGCCGATCTGGGTAAAGAAACGATCAGCCGGCATATCTACGGACATTTTTCCGAACATCTGGGCCGTTGTATTTATGGCGGCTACTGGGTCGGAGAAAATTCCGACATTCCAAATACCCGTGGAATCAGAAATGATATCGTAGAAGCATTGAAAGCTACGAAAATTCCCAATCTGCGGTGGCCCGGCGGCTGTTTTGCCGACGAATACCACTGGATGGACGGGATCGGTCCGCGCGACCAGCGCCCAAAAATGATCAACACGCATTGGGGGGGTGTGACCGAAGACAACAGCTTCGGGACCCATGAATTTCTGGATCTCTGTGAACAGCTTGAAACCGAACCCGTGATCTGCGGGAATGTGGGAAGCGGTACCGTAGAGGAAATGTCGAAGTGGGTGGAATATGTGAATTTTGACGGGATTAGCCCTATGGCCGACCTGCGCCGCCAGAACGGCCGGGAAGAACCCTGGGGAGTGCGGTTCTGGGGAATTGGGAACGAAACCTGGGGTTGTGGTGGACGCATGACCCCCGAGCATTATGCCGACCTTTACCGGAATTATGCCACCTATACCAGGAACTACGGTGATAACCGGCTGATGCGGATATGCAGCGGGGCTAATGCCACTGACTATCACTGGACCGAAGTGATGATGCGCGATGTTGGTCCGCGGATGATGTGGGGACTTTCCCTGCACTATTATACCCGCAGCAGCATAAACCGCAGGGCATCGGCTACCCAGTTCGGAGAAGACGAATACTTCGATATCCTGGAACGCTGTCTGGCTATTGAAACAGCTATCGACCGGCATATCGATGTGATGGACCGGTACGATCCCGAAAAACGCGTTGCCCTGGTAGTGGATGAGTGGGGTGCCTGGTACGCTGTGGAACCCGGAACCAACCCCGGTTTCCTCTATCAGCAGAACAGCCTGAGAGATGCTATTCTGGCCGGCCTGTCGCTGAATTATTTCAACGCCAAAGCCGACCGCGTGAAGATGGCCAATATTGCCCAGACCGTGAACGTGCTGCAGGCCCTGATCCTTACCGACGAGGCCAAAATGCTCCTGACGCCTACTTATCATGTTTTCGAAATGTATAAAGTGCATCAGGACGCGACCTTGCTGCCCCTGGATCTGAAAACGGCCGACTATGCCTTTGGGGGGAACAGCATCCCGGCCATCAGTGCATCCGCCTCGAAAGATGAGAACGGAGCCATTCATATCTCTCTGGTCAATACCGATCCCAATAAAAACATCAGCGTGGAGATCGAGTTGCGCGGAGCCGATACAAAATCCGTTTCGGGCAGGGTGCTGACTGCTTCAGCTTTCAATGCACACAATACCTTTGACAATCCTGAAGCGGTTAAACCCGCAGAATTCAACGGGGCACGCCTCCGCAGGAATGTGCTGACGGTGGATATGCCCTCAAAATCAGTGGTGGTTCTTGAGGTTAAATAAGAGGGTTATCAGGTTAAACGTGGGCCCGGCCTGTGGTGCAGGGCCCACGTTTATTTTTCCTTACCGGGATGTTCCGGGTGAATTGGAAGATGAATCACCCAGGCGCTTTGTTTTATTTGTTCCGGGGTACCTGCCAGGCGGTTATTCCACCAGAATACCTGTCCCTTCCCTGACGATAACCGGTTCATCCCCGGTGCAATCAACAACAGTACTGGGTTCATTGCTTCCATATCCTCCGTCGATGACCAGATCCACCTGTTTCCGGTATTTTTCATAAATAAGCTCTGGATCGGTAGTATATTCAATAATTTCGTCATCGTCGTGAATGGAAGTGGTGAGTATGGGATGCCCCAGTTCCCTGACTATTTCCAGAAGAATGGGATTGTCGGGGATCCGGATACCCACCGTTTTTTTGTTGCCCTGGAAGATCTTGGGTACCTGATGATTGGCTGTCAGAATAAAGGTGAACGGACCGGGCAGGTTTTTCTTCATGAGCCGGAATACGGTGTTTGACAGGGGTACTGTGAATTGCGCCACCTGGCTCATATCATAACAGATCAGGGAAAGGTCGGGATTCCTGGGATCCACTCCCTTCAGCCTGGCCAGCCTCTCCACTGCTCTGGGTTTGAACATGTCACAACCCAATCCGTACACGGTGTCGGTGGGGTAAATCACGATCCCACCTTCCCTGAGCACATCGGCCGTCCGCCTGATGTGTTTCTGGCTGGGATTATCTCTGTACAGCTTCAGCAGCAAGCGATGGTTGTTTTATCCGTTTACTTTTTTGTAATCGGCCAGGAATTTTTCCAGACCGGCATCGGTCAGCGGGTGCTTCAGCAATCCCAAAATGGGTTGCAGCGGAGAGGTGATGACGTCGGCCCCGACTTCCATACACTGGATAATATGCCGGGTATGCCTGATGGAGGCGGCAAGCACTTCCGTTTCGTAACCGTAATAATTGAACATATCCACTATTTGCTTTACCAGGCCGATCCCGTCTTCAGAAATATCATCCAGCCTTCCGATAAAGGGAGATACATAGGATGCGCCTGCCTTTGCTGCCAGCAGGGCCTGGCCAGGAGTGAATACCAGGGTGCAGTTGACCCTGATTCCCTTTTCTGTTAGATATTTGATGGCTTTTACCCCTTCTTTGATGATGGGGATTTTGACCACAATCCGGGGATGAAGTGCTGCCAGGGTTTCTCCTTCCTTAACCATTCCTTCGAAATCGGTGGAAATCACTTCGGCACTGACGTCTCCATCAACAATGTCACAGATCTTTTTATAATGTTCCTGAATATTCTTTTCCCCTTTGATCCCTTCCCGGGCCATCAGGCTGGGATTGGTTGTTACTCCGTCAAGAATTCCCAGGGCCTGGGCTTCCCTGATATCATCCAGGTTGGCAGTGTCAATGAAAAATTTCATAATTTCTTCGGTTTATAGTATCTGTTAAACGCAACGAATTTATCAAAATATGGTGAAATCAGGAAATGAATTGTGCGGGATTCATTCGGCCAGCGAATTTAACTTTACCGCATTGCGGCTCGTGAAATCCGGGTCTCATGAAAAAGGGGTAAGCTACTTGCATCGCACCGCTACAACCGCCTACCCTTGCTTCCTTCCGGACCTGGGGGGATTCAGCAGGAGCTGGTCGTACAAGACTTACCCCGTGCAAACTTACGAACTTTTATGCCTCCATACAAATGAATTTCGCGGGTGCTGACTTCAAGAGTTATAAAAAACTGATATATTTGCCGCTGTATAAACAAAATTATGCTTCGCCATGGAAAATAACGAATCATCCATTCTGACGCAATCCCTCATATACGGGCTGTATTTCGGGTTGGTGATGGTCGCTCTGAGCCTCGTTATGTGGATGTTCAACATTATGCCCACCAGGTTTTCCGTTAATATCATCCTGTTCGTTGTGAATGTGGTGATATATTTCGGTTTGCTTTACTGGTTTACCAAAATGTACCGGAACGAATCGCTGGGCGGTTACATTTCCTATGGAAAAGCCTTCTTATTTGCCTTGCTGGTGACTTTTTTCGGAAGTGTTGTCAGTGCGGCATACACCTATGTTTTCAATGCCTTTATCGATCCCGGATACATGGAAAGGGTTATGCAGGTTACCATGGAAAGCACAGAAAATTTCATGAGGGAAAGAGGTCTGAGTCAGGACCAGATCGATATGGCTATGGCCAGGTTTGAAAATCAGGAAATTCCTGGCCCCGGGAAAACAGCCTTGCAGTCTATTCTGGGAGGAGTTATTTATGGGTTAATCGTATCGCTCATTACTTCTGCCTTTGCCAAAAAACAGGAAGAGGTGGTGGTATATTGACCTGGCCGGCAACGGATCATCAGTTCAGAAGATAGTAAAATGGATATTTCCGTCGTTATTCCTCTATATAATGAAGAAGAATCGCTGAACGAGCTCGTGTCGTGGATTGAAAGGGTGATGGCCGATCACGGATTCCGCTTCGAAATCATTCTGGTAGATGATGGCAGTGAAGACAGCTCATGGAATGTCATTTTCCAGATGGCTTCTGCCAAAAAACATGTGAAAGGGATCAGGTTCCGTCGGAATTATGGCAAATCGGCCGCCCTCTTCAGCGGTTTCCGGGAGGCGTCAGGCGAAGTGGTTATTACCATGGATGCCGACCTGCAGGATAGCCCCGATGAAATACCCGAACTGTACCGCATGATCAAAGAAGAGAATTATCATATGGTTTCCGGCTGGAAAAAGAAACGGCATGATCCGGTTACCAAAACCATCCCCAGCCGGTTCTATAACTGGGTTGCCCGGAAGGTTACCGGAATCAGGCTGCACGATTTTAATTGCGGACTGAAAGCCTACCGGGGGGATGTAGTGAAAAATATTGAAGTATACGGCGAAATGCATCGCTATATTCCGGTGCTTGTGAAGCAATCGGGCTTTTCAAGCATCGGCGAGAAAAAGGTTCAACACAACCGAAGAAAATACGGCGTAACCAAGTTTGGTATGGAGAGATTCATAAACGGAGCACTTGATCTTTTATCCATCAGCTTTATGACACGCTTCGGGAAACGTCCCATGCACCTTTTCGGCTCACTGGGAACTCTGCTGTTCCTTCTGGGCTTTGCTGCGGCCGTTTACCTGGGAGCCCGGAAATTATATCATCTTTCCCATGGAATACCATCCATTCTGGTGACCGATAGTCCGTATTTCTATATTGCCCTTACCTGTATGATCCTGGGCTCGCTATTTTTTATTGCCGGGTTTCTCGGAGAATTGATCTCACGCAATTCTCCCATCAGGAATTTTTATGCCATTGACGAAAAAATAAATCTCTGAGTTTTGAAAGCAGTTACCCTGGGGCCGGCATATCCGATGAGGGGAGGGGTGGCCAGTTTCAATGAATCCTTTTCCTGCATGCTCATTGAACACCGGTGGGAGGTTCTGAATATATCCTATTCCTCCCGTTTTCCCCGCTTTTTGTTTCCCATGAAGATACCGCTGGAACCCGGTATCAGGCCCATGAAACTGGAAATCGAACCCCTGATCCATGCGGGGAATCCCTTAACCTGGGTTCGTGTTGTTAGCAGAATCGGGAAATTCAACGCCTCTGTGATCATTGTGCACTACTGGTCGCCATGGCTGGCTCCCTGCCTGGGTTTTATTCTGGGCCGCCTGTTCCGGAAAACAAAGGGAAGTATCCGGATGGTGGCCGTGCTGCACCAGGTGAAAAAGGAACGATCGCCTGTGAAAAACCTGTTGAACCGGTACTTCCTGAAAAAATGCCATGGCTTCCTGATCATGTCGAGAACCATTCTGAAGGAACTGGAAGAAAGCAGCATCAACCGCCCCACCCGGTTTGTTCCCCATCCCGTTTACCGGGTTTTTGGAGAAAAAGTGGATAAAAAAGAGGCCCGTGCCTTTCTGAAGCTGGACCCTGATGAACCCCTCATTCTGTTTTTTGGTATTGTACGTCCTTACAAGGGATTGAATATCCTGTTACAAGCTATGGCCGCCGAGGAGGTCAGAAAACTATCCCTTCGCCTGATCGTGGCGGGTGAATTTTTTGAAGGGAAGGAAGGATATGAGAAAATGATCAGGTCGCTGAAGCTGGAAAATCATGTGATCCTGATGGATGAATTCATTCCGACCAGTGAGGTGAAATATTACTTTTGTGCAGCCGACCTGATTATCCAGCCCTACCTCGAGGCTTCGCAGAGCGGTATTACCCAGATCGCCTACCAGTTTGAGCGTCCTATGCTGGTGACCGATGTGGGGGGGCTGAAAGAAACGGTCCCCCATGAAAAAGTGGGATATGTGTCACCGGTCGATCCCGCTGCCATTGCCCGGTACATTGTTGATTTTTATGTCAACCACCGCGAGGAAGAGTTTGTAAAAAATCTTGCCGTGGAAAAGAAAAGGTTCGATTGGGAAAATATGTATGCCGGATTGGTCGGCCTTCTGGAAGAAATGGGCTGATTTCCGGCTTCTTCCATGGTATTCATTCCCAGGAATTCCATAAACCGGGTAGTTCCCTTTCAGCACGGCGGTAGTCCTCGGGTATGCCCATGTCGAGAAAATAGGCATCACTCACAAATCCGTACAGAGGCTGCTGACGGCACATGGGTCCGAGAAAATCCCGTTCAAAGGAAAAACGCACGGGCAGGTTCAGGCCCGTGAGCCAGTTTCTGCTGACCAGATAGATCCCTCCGTTGATCAGTCCGGCTTCCTGGCTGCCTTTTTCTGAAAATCCCGTTATCCGGCCGTTTTCAACCTGAACGGTTCCGTATCGCGATGTGTCTGTATTCCTTTTGCAGCAGACAGTAAGCAGCGAACTGGTCCTGAAATGGAATTCTTCAAGTTCAACGTTATCTATCAGAAAAAGGGTATCGCCGTTTACAATAAGAACATCTTCCCCGCTGCAGTGGTTCAAGGCGTTCAGAATGCCCCCCCCGGTTCCCAGCGGCTCCTTTTCCACGGCGTATTCCAGGCTTAGTCCCCGGTATTCCGATCTGAAATACCTGCTGATCATTTCATGCCGGTAACCCACGGAGAGGACCACATGGTGAAAATTCCGGTTTCTCAGGAACATTAACAGGTATTCCAGGAATGGACGGTTTCCCACGGGGGCCATCACTTTGGGCCGGTCGCTGACCACTTCACGGAGCCTGGTTCCCATCCCTCCTGCCAGTATAACGGCTTCCCCTGACTTCATTTTCCGAAAAGTTCGGCTTCCACCTGCTGGCAGATGATGTGGCCAATCAGGATCTGTGCTTCCTGAATGCGGGGGGTATCGTCGGAAGGAACAGGCAGCAGAAGATCCACCCGCCCTTTCATCAGGCCTCCTGACGAACCTGTCAGTCCGATGGTGTGAATCCCCAGTTCCCGGGCTACGTCCAGGGCCCTGAGAATATTGGCAGAGTTCCCTGAGGTGGAAATGGCCACCAGTGTATCCCCTTTTTTTCCGTGAGCTTTCATATACCGGGCAAACGCTTCTTCCCAGGAATAATCGTTTGCCACGGCCGTAAGAAAGGAAGTGTTCACATGAAGGGCTTCTGCAGGCAGCGGATCCCGGTCAAAGTAAAACCGTCCGGAGAGTTCGGCGGCCAGATGCTGGGCATCGGCAGCGCTGCCTCCGTTTCCGCAAAAGAACACCCTGCCTCCTTCGCGGAAGGTCTTTATCAGGGTGGCCGTTGCCTGTTCAATCTTTTTCAGGAGATCCTTGTCTGAAAGCATTTGCTCCTTGACCCGGATCGATGCACTGATCGTCTGTTCAACCATATTTTCCGTATTAAATGGTCCAGGTATTCAACCCGTGTACCGTGAATTCATAACGTTGCACTTCTCCTCCGTATTTTTTCAGTGTGTCTATCACGTTGAAGCGGCTGTTGTTGGGGCAATAGAAAAACATGAACCCTCCGCCCCCGGCACCCGAGATCTTGCCTCCCGAAGCACCGGCCTTCAGGGCTTCTGAATAAATTTCTTCCAGCCTCTCCGTGGTGATCCCTGAAGCCATGTTCTTTTTATTCTGCCAGCCGAAATTCAGCAGATCGCCTATGCGGTTAAGATTCCCTTTCAAAAGGGCTTCTTTCATCATGATGGCCTGTTCCTTGATGCGGTGCATGGCCTCGATGGAATCCTTCCGGTTGTTCTTTACGTTTTCACGCTGTTCCTCGATAATGCGGTTGGAAGTGCGGCTGACCTCGGTGTTGAACAAAACCAGGTTGTAGGCCAGTTCGCTGAGTGTCTCTCTTCTGATTCTCAGTGGATTGACGATCACTTTGTCGTCGTGGTAGAATTCCATGAAATTGACCCCTCCGAATGTGGCAGCGTACTGGTCCTGTTTGCCTCCCGGCATGTTCAGGTCAATCCGTTCTATCTGGTAAGCCAGGTGGGCCAGATCGTATTCTCCCAGAGGAAGATTGAGCCATTCTGTGAAGGCTCCCAAAATGGCGATGACCAGAGTGGAAGAAGAACCCAGGCCGCTTCCCGGTGGGGCATCCACATGGGTAACCAGCTCAAATGCCAGGGGACCGGTTGAAAAGTCGTGTACCACCCTGTTATATATACCCTTGATCAGATCCAGCTTCCCGTCCAGGGCCAGGGTTGTTTCCGCCGGCAGCTCTATCCGGGTTTGCTTGTCGAGCGAATGGAGAATGATCTTTCTGTCGTCCCGGGGCAGGATGGTGGCATAGGCATACATGTTCAGGGTGGCATTAAGAATGGCTCCCCCATAACGGTCGGAATAGGGGGATACATCCGAGCCGCCTCCGGCCAGACCTATACGCAGGGGTGCCTTACTGCGGATGAGCATGGTATTTATGAATTTGATTCGTTAGCTACTTTTTCCACTGTGTTTACCATTCGTTCCCAGCTGAATGTTTTCTTGATCTCTGCCACATGATCGCTCATTTCCTGAAAACGGCCCCTGTCAAAGAAATCAAGAATGGCAGCGGTTATGGCTTCGGGCGCCTGTTCGGTAATGTATCCCGCCCGGCCGTGTGGGACCATTTCTGCCAGCCCCCCGGTGCGGGTAACCACCATGGGCCGGTCGAAATGATAAGCTATCTGTGTTACCCCGCTCTGTGTGGCGGTTTTGTATGGTTGAACCACCAGGTCGGCAGCACAGAAAAAATACCTGACCTTTTCATCGGGAATGAATTCGGTATGCAGGACCACATCCTCCTGCATCCGGTTCTTTTCAATGATTTCCCTGTACGGTCCGGGATCGGTATAGAATTCCCCTGCTACCAGCAGTTTTAGCGGGTGCTTCCCTTTCCGCACGGAGGCGAAAGCCCGGAGTAACAGGTCCAGTCCCTTGTAATCACGGATAAACCCGAAGAATAACAGGTAGCGGTATGAGGGGTCCAGTTCCAGTTCCTGCAGGGCTTCATTCCGGGTGACCGGCTGGCCGAAATGATCGTACAGCGGGTGGGGGCAGAAGGCACGGGGACTGCTGGTATTGAAACGGGCCAGATCGGTCAGCACCGATTCCGACATTCCTATGAATCCGTCAACCGAACCGGTGAAATATCTTATCAGCGGCAGGTCATAGAAATGCCTTTCATGGGGGATCACATTGTCGAGAATGGAAATGACCCGGGTGTGCCTGTTCCTGCGAATGATACGCGCCAGGGTCCCCAGGCAGGGAGCCATGAAAGGGGTCCAGAATTTTATGATCACTATGTCGGGCCTTTCTTTCCGGATACGCCTGCCCACCTTCTGCCAGTTCAGGGGGTGGACAGAGTTTATGGTCACAAGAATATTCAGTTCACCGGGGGGAGACCCTTGTGCATACTGTGTTTTGCCGGGAAAGAGAAACCCGGGATACTGCAGGGAGAAAGTATGGATCACCGTTTCATACCCGTGCTGCATGAAAGCGCGGGCCAGACGTTCATTGTATGCTGCAAGCCCCCCTCGCAGGGGATAGGCGGTTCCGATAATGGTTACTTTTCCTTTTTGCATGTTCCGGGACCAATCAGCGGATAAAAGTAATCATTTTTATGCGGAACCACGATGTGCGGGGAAGTTGTCTTTATATTCCCGGGGTGATTCGTTCCATGGTTTGCGGCTCCTGCAGTTTTTCCAGTACCACCCTGTCAATGGGAAATGTCAGGTCTTCCGGCCGGAGCGATTCGATGGCAGCCCACCGGAACGATAGGCTTCCGTTGATATCTTCCGGGAAATCGAACGGCCTGTCCGATATCCTGAAATGAACGGGATGCCTGAAACCGGCCAGGTAATAGATGCTGATCAACTGATACCCCTTGAAGAACATGGTTTCCTGGAAAAAGTCGGTAGTATAGAAGTGGTCATTCACTTCCAGTTCCTGGCCGAGCTCTTCCAGGGCTTCCCGTTTCAGACAGTCGATGGTTCCTTCGCCGTATTGCAATCCCCCGCCCGGGAATTTGGTCATCCTCATATCCATCTGGTATTCATCGGTCAGGAGTATCTCTTTCTTCCGGCTGATGATCAGGGCATACACCCTGACAATAACAAAACAGGGAATTTCAGGCATCACAAATGCTTTTTGAGGTATTTCACGATTTCTTCCCGGTTACCGGGGTGAAACCAGGTAATATCCGGATTTTTTCTGAACCAGGTGAGCTGTTTTCTGGCATACTGGCGGGTATGGTCCTTGATCTTTTCGACGGCTTCTTCAAGACCTGTTTTTCCTGAAAAATGATCGAACAGTTCCCGGTATCCCACCGTATTCAGGGCATTCAGATGGCGGAAGGGATACAGTGCCCGGGCTTCTTCCACCAGCCCTCCGGCCACCATCTGGTCTACCCGGCGGTTAATCTTTTCGTACAGTTCCTTTCTGGGCAGGGTAAGGCCGATGAGTATCATCCGGAAGTCTCTCACCTTCGGTTTCCGTGTCAGGAAAGCGGAATACGGTTTCCCGGTCATGATGCTTATTTCCAGCCCTTTGAGCACCCTTTTCGGATTGTTCAGATCTACCGTCCGGTAATAGTCCGGGTCCCGTTCCAACAGCATTTCCCTGAGTTTTTCCATTCCTTCCCTTTTCCAGATTTTGACCAGATGATTTCTGGTTCCCTCATCAACCCGGGGGAGGTCGTCAATGCCATAGCAAACTGCATTCACATAAAGCCCTGAACCTCCGGCCATCACCAGGACGGATTTTCCCCGGAACAGTTTCTGCATCAGTTCCAGGGCTTCATGGTCAAACATGCTGGCATTGTAATAGTCGTGGATAGACAGGTGATCGATAAAGTAGTGGGTTACACCCCCCTTTTCCCCGGGCCGGGGCTTTGCCGTACCGATCGACATTTCACGGTACATCTGCCTTGAGTCGGCAGAGATCACGGCTGTTTGCCATTCACGGGCCAGACCGGCCGCCACACGGGTTTTCCCCGAGGCGGTAGGACCGGTAATGACAATGAGGGTGTTCTGCATCGTGAAAAGGATAGGGTGCCCGGTAAAATTAAGGGAAAAACGGGGTATTTGCCCGTACCTAAGTATTTATAATCGTTCAAGATCGTCCGGATCGATCAGCAGGTCTTCATCGTCGATATCATCGTCGTTATCAGTTTCAGCAAAGTCCTGAACATCTCCGGAAAGCACATCCATAACGATCTGTTGGGGCGGGATTCCCTTTTCTCTGATGACAAAAGGGGGAGCAAGCGGATCGCCTGCAGGTTCTGTATCAACCAGCTCGATAAACAGGGCCCGGTCGGAAAAAAAATCGAACAGGTACTGCAATTTGTCTCCTTTGCTTGAAACATAGTGTGAGATGATGGCTTCCTGCATGGTCAGCGTATGCATCTTTTCTTCTCCATACATATCCAGCAGGGTGATCTCTTTTAACCGGTTCCACTCATTATCGCAAAGGAAAAACGAAGCAAGCTGGGAGGGATCGTACCGGAGAGCTTTCTGAATACCTGTATGAAAGGTCAGAAAACTGTTCCCGGCGCCGATCTCCATGTCTCTCACAAAATCATCGGCTTCGGTGGATATCAGTCGGAAAGTATAAATCATCCGGATACCAGTGAATAATGAATCAATTTAAAAAAAATATTCTGATAGAAAAAATGATTATTCCGCGAACTGCAGGAATTTCAGTGT
Organism: Bacteroidota bacterium; assembly: GCA_011049175.1. Classification (GTDB taxonomy): domain Bacteria; phylum Bacteroidota; class Bacteroidia; order Bacteroidales; family VadinHA17; genus HyVt-105. Next base: position 29,488 of record DSCJ01000076.1, read on the forward strand.
ATCAATCCCGTCTGCGTAATCCCATGGCCCGGGCTGCTGGGTTGAGCCGAAAGCCTGCCAGCCGGGGAGGTTGCCTGCCCGGCACTGGATTTCGTTGCGAATGCCATACAGGTATTCTTCCACTTCATGCGGGTGGCTGTAAGTTTGGTAATGCAATACCGCGGCGGGAGATGCGGGCGCCGGATCTTCCCTGAGCAGAAAGAATCCTGCATCGGTGTGGGGTATTTGTTCCATCAGGAAAATGGCCCGGTGATACCGGTAATTGTTGGCAAATTTCTCATGCAGGGCCAGGTTTCCGTATTTTTCAGAGACCGTGTTGAGCAGCGGGGCGAAGTCATATCCTACGGGAACGTACAGGAGGGATACATTGCGGCAGCCCAGCCCGAAATACATGAAAATATCATCGGCCAGCAGGCCGAGCTCTTCATGGGTTTCTTTTCCGGTAAGGAGAGCTACCGAATTTCTGTTTTTTCTGATAATGTGTGGAAGCTTTCCGAAATAGTACTCGAAATACCTGGATGTGTTGTTGCTTCCTGTGGCGATCACGGCATCCATGTTTTTCAGGCGTTCCCTGGTAAGGTGTATCCGGTTTCCCCATCCGGGATGGATGGCTGTCAGCAGGTCTCTTACAGCCTCGGGCAGTATCCGGTCTTTCGGGGACAGATGTCCCAGCAGGTGGTGGCCACTGATTAGCACACACAGCATGTCGTGGAAACCCACCAGGGGAATGTTGCCGGCCATAATCACCCCAACGTTCCGGGGATGGCCGGGTTCATCGGGCAGGTGGTACGGGGCGGTCCATTCCTGCAGGTTTCCTTCATTCAGCATACGGGCCAGGGCGCCCAGCGCGGAACGGATAAACGGTTCCGTGAACCAGGGATTTTCTTCTCCTGCCCTGATCATGGCTTTTGAAAGGATATCAAACAGGGCACGGTCCTTTTTTCCGGGTTTTTCATCGGCTGCCTGCCGGAAGATCTGTCCCAGCCTTGCCAGTGATGTGATTCTTTCACGAAGGGTGAGCATGAGGGATGTTTCTTTCTGCGAAGATAGTAAAACAGGAAAACGGATGAAACAGGTCAGGGATGCGTAACAGAATATTTATTTTGCCGGGGATTATTTCCCGGAAATCATTAAATTTATAGCTCTTTATCCCGTAAAAACAGAGGGTTACCGGTATGGAATTCGATCTGCTGGAAGAAATCCTGATTATTTTTTTGCTGTCCACCCTGGTGATATTGCTTTTCCAGAGGATCAAGATCCCCACCCTTCTTGGATTTCTCATTACAGGTATCCTCATCGGGCCAAATGGCATAAGCATTGTTAAAGAAATGCATGATATTGAGATACTGGCGGAGATCGGGGTGGTATTGCTTCTGTTTACCATCGGTATCGAGTTCTCTTTCAGGTCGCTTATCAAAGGCGCCCGAACCGTGCTGCTGGGCGGCAGTCTGCAGGTGTTTCTTACGGCCCTGCTGACCTATGTACTCATGAGGGCTCTTGGCCTTCCGGCGGGGAAATCGGTTTTTATGGGCTTTCTGGTAGCTCTGAGCAGTACGGCGGTGGTGCTGAAAATGATCCAGTCGCGCGGCGAAGTAAATACCCTCTACGGTTCGGCATCCGTAGGGATCCTGATATTCCAGGACCTCATCATCGTTCCCATGATCCTTTTCACCCCCTTTCTGGCTGGAAATTCAACCGGCCTGGCTCTCTCCCTGGTTGAAATGCTGCTCAAGGGGCTGGGACTGGTAGGGATGACCTACGTAAGCGCCAAATATCTTGTTCCGAAGGTGCTGCACCATGTTGCGCGGACCGGCAACCGGGAACTGTTCCTGATCATGGTCCTGCTTATCGGACTGGCCATTGCCTGGCTATCATCGGAACTGGGTCTTTCCCTGGCGCTGGGCGCCTTTCTGGCGGGTTTGGCCATTTCCGAATCTGACTATCATCATCAGGCCTTCGGGAATATTGTTCCGTTCCGCGACATATTTACCAGTTTCTTTTTCGTATCCATCGGTATGATGCTTGATCTGGGATTCGTAGTTGATAATCCCTTGCTTGTGCTGGGTATTGTAGCCGGGGTGTTGCTTGTGAAAACATTCATTGCAGGTATGGTGGCATTTCTGCTGGGGTTTCCTTTTCGCACCACGGTGATGGTGGGACTTGCCCTGAGCCAGGTGGGTGAATTTTCCTTTATTCTTTCCGGTATCGGCCGGGAGAACGGTTTGATAAGCGGCGATCATTACCAGTTATTTCTTTCGGTTACCATTGTAACGATGGCCCTGACTCCCTTTATTCTGATGTGGGCTCCGGCCATCAGCAACCTGGTTATGAAACTGCCCCTGCCCGAAAAACTGGTCAAAGGATTACGACCTGTGCCGAGACCTGTCACGCACGAAATGAAAGACCATTTGTTGATCATTGGTATGGGAATGAACGGGACCAATTTGGCCAGAGCGGCAAAAACAGCCGGTATCCGGTATGTCCTTCTGGATGTGGATGCCGACAGGGTACGGAAGGCGCAGAAAAGCGGAGAACCTGCATTTTACGGCGATGCTTCCATTCCTTCCGTCCTGCGCTCGGTCGGGGGCCACCTGGCTTCGGTGGTGGTGGCCATTTCCGATCCGGCGAACACCTACCGGATCACTCAGGTGGTGAACAATCTAAATCCGAAGGCATATATCATTGTGCGTACCCGGTATGTGGAGGATGTGGAAGACCTGTATAAGCTGGGGGCGGATGAAGTGATCCCGGAGGAGTTCGAGACTTCGGTGGAAATTTTTGCCAGGGTGCTGAGCCGGTATCTTGTCCCCCGCGATGAGATCGAGAAACTCATTGCCGAAATCCGGGCCGACGGATATGACATGTTCCGGTCAATGACCCCGGCAACAAGCAAAATAGCCGATCTGAAGCTGCACTTACCCGAGATTGAGATCACCGGTTTCAGGGTGGAGAAAGAAACGGAATTGACAGGAAAAACCATCCGGGAGCTCCGGTTACGCAGCCAATTCGGAGTTACCCTGCTGGCCATCCGCCGGGGTGAGCAAACCATTCCCAATCCCGATGCGTCGGAGAAAATCTGTGAGGGGGATATCCTGTACCTGATGGGCGACCACAAAGCCATAGGCTGTGTAACCCGGTTGTTCCTCACGGGAGAAGAAACCTGCGATTAGGTTATATTTTTCTCCTGCCATATAACCTGACAAAAAAGAGTTTATGACAGGAATATTCCTGTATGAAAAATACTATGTTAGGGTATAATTTGTATATTTATTGTAAACAGGATGGCATATAAAAGACAACTACGTAGACAACTACGTAGTTGTCTACGTAGTTGTCTACGTAGTATCCCGACGAATGGATAGGTTCAGGTTTATTCCTTATTGTTTTCTTTCAGGGTAAAGACCATGGGGAAAGTAAAGGCCACCCGCACTGCTTGTCCACGCTGCCTGCCC
>DSCJ01000095.1 GCA_011049175.1 Bacteroidota bacterium
GTGGCTATTGTAATTTATCTGAATCAGTGGCCCCATCAGCCCAGGGAAAGAGATTATGCTTATGCAGGTTCTTTCTACGCTTTTTCAGTCTGGATTGGTATGAGTGCAGGATACCTGTATATGTTCGGATCGAAATTTTTAAAAGAAATACCGGCTGCTGTGATGGCCCTGATCCTTCCGTTACCGGTACCGCTGCTTATGTTCTCAGAGAATTATGATGACCATAACCGGGCGAAACGATATAGTGCGCGTGATTTTGCAGCTAATTACCTCAATTCATGCGATCAAAATGCCATATTATTTACCAACGGGGATAATGATACCTTCCCCCTGTGGTATGTTCAGGATGTGGAAGGGATCCGGACGGATGTGAGGGTAGTGAACCTGAGCTATTTGGGGGCCGACTGGTATATTACCCAGATGAAAGTCTGGGCGTATGATTCTCCCCCCGTACCTTTTTCCCTTGAAGAAAAACAATACAGGAAAGGAACACGTGATATTGTGCTGATCCAGGAAAGCGAAAGGCTTCGGGGTTTCCAGGATATCAACCAGGTATTCGATTTCATTGCCAGTGATGATCCCCGCACACAGACCACTTCACCCTTTATGCGTGGGGAACACCTGCATTTTTCTCCCACCGGAAAGTTGAGAATACCGGTGGATACGGTAAAGGTGCTGCAAAACGGGACCGTTTCAACCAATGCCCGGGAGGAGGTTCTACCCTATCTCGATTGGGAAATCAACAGGAACATGTTGTACAAAAATGATCTGATGATCCTTGACCTGATGGCTACTAACCGGTGGGAACGGCCGGTATATTTTGCCGTTACCGTTCCCCGCAGTTCTTACCTGGGTCTTGAACCATTCTTTCAACTGGATGGTCTGGCTTACCGGGTTGTTCCCATTCTGACAGAGACCGGAGGAGCTGAGCTGGGAAGAATTGAAACATCGGTGATGTATGAGAATATCATGGAAAAATTCAGATGGGGAGGAGTAACCGATCCGGATGTATACCTTGATGAGAATAACCTTCGAATGTTGTCCAATTTCAGATACCATTTCAACCGCCTTGCGGAAGAATTAATAAAAGAGGAAAAACTGGATTCGGCACGGAGGGTTATGGACAGAGCCCTGGAGCTGTTCCCAAATGAACGGGTCCCCTATAACTATTTCAGCCTGAGAACAGTTGAGAATCTCTATAAGCTGAATGACAAAGAAAGGGCCGAGGCCATGCTGCGTGCAATGGTGCAGATGTTCGACGAGGAAGTCAGATACATTCTCAGGCTTGACCGTGACAAGCAGAATTCCGTGCTGGATATTTTGCAGCTGGACATGCACATTTTACAGCAACTGACATCCATTGTCACACAATACGGGGATGAGCAGTTAAGGGCAGAAATACTTGACACGTTTCAGCATCTCATAAACCTTTATAATATCACACCTTGAGGGTGATAAGCCGTTCACCGGTATTGATGAGGAAGCTTTTTCCCGGAGTGGTGTGGAATCTGCCCGGGAACCGGAAGGAAATACTTCTGACTTTTGACGACGGTCCCGTGCCCGTGGCGACGGAATGGATACTCGACAGTTTGAGAGATTACCGGCTTAAAGCCCTGTTTTTCTGCCTTGGGGAAAGGGTGGAACAACATCCGGAGTTGTTCTACAGGATCATAGAGGAAGGACACAGGGTGGGGAATCATACATACAACCATCCCGACGGATGGAAAACTTCCAAAAAGAAGTATTTGGAGAATGTGGAGAAAGGGAATTCCATAATACACGGGAATTTGTTCAGGCCACCCTATGGAAGGTTGACGCCCCAACAGTATGTCCGGCTCAGAAAGACCTGGAGGATTATCATGTGGTCCTGGCTGGTATATGATTTCAATAATCAGGCCAGTGAAAGGAAATTGTGGGAAAAGCTGGAGTTGCATTTAAGTGAAGGGGGAATATTTGTGTTCCACGATGCACCATATAAAAATAAGGAACGGCGCGAATTGCTGGAGAAAACCTTTCAGGAGATAAAAAAAACCGGACGGTATTTTTCAGGCAATGATTTTCCTTAACTTGCCTGTGTATGCATCCGGGCAACCGGAATCCGGTAGGACGATCATTTCCGGCCACAAAAAAAACGAATACCCTGGTATGGCAAGTTCTGTTCAATACAGGAAAATACTGCTGATAACCACCTATACTTATCCCGATTTTTCAGGAAGCGGGAGAAATGCATTTTATTTTGCCAGGTTTCTTGCGGATGAAGGGCATCCGGTTGCCATTCTTACTTTTAACAGGAATATGGAGCGTAAAGGAACAGAAGCGGTGGAAGGTGTTTCCATTCACCGAATTCCCTATTTTCCTGTAAACGTGTTCAGTAAGGTGCTGTCTTTGCTCACCATATTACCCAACTATATTTATTATGTATTCCGGAACGATATCCTGGTGGTGTATGGGACAAGGATCCCCGCCTATGAAACAATCCTTTTGTTGGGCCGATTCATGAAGAAAAGAGTGATATTCCGCCCTCTGTTGCCGGGGGTGGATGATCTGTATTCACTGATGGAGGGGAGGAGGAAAATGCTCCGGATGTTATACAGGTTGTTATTCAGGGGAGTGAATGTGTATTTTTCTATCAACCGGCAATTTGCCAAAGCATACCGGCAATATTTCCCGGATTCAGGGAAATGTGTTGAGGGTGTGCAGGGGGTGGATACAGACCGTTTCAAACCGGCTGATGAAGTTGAAAGGAAACGTTTGCGTCAGCAGCTGAACATTCCCGGAGATATCCTTGTCCTGGTTTCTGCAGGTTTTGTGATACCCCGCAAAGGTTACCGGGAAATTATTATGGCTCTGGAGAAGGTGGGAATACCGTTCCTGTATATTGTTGCGGGAGAATACCGTTTCCGTGAACACCATTTTTTGCGGAATAACCGGGAATGGGCTCAGGATACGGTTGATATGGGGAATAAAATACTGGGAGACCGTATCCGGTTTGCTGGAGAAATTGAACAGGTGGCCGATTACCTGAGAGCTTCGGACCTGTTCATACATTCTGCCGAAAAGGAAGGGTTTCCTAATGCTTTGCTGGAAGCAATGTCGTGCGGCCTCTGTTCCCTGGTAAGAAAATTTCCAGGGTTGGATGAAACTTTCTGCCGCTATGACCAGAATATGATCATATATGAAGAAGCAGGCCAGTTGCCAGGATTGATAGAAAAGTTCGGGAGCAACAAACAGGAACGGGATAGAATAGGAAAAAATGCCGTAAAGATGATCCATGAAAGGGGGAGTTTTCAATGGGTGCTGGAGCACGTATTATTATGACATATTGGGATAAAACCTATGTCTGAACGAGGAAATATCAAAGTGTTGTATCTGATACAGTTGCCGCCACCTGTGCACGGAGTGAGTCTGACAAACCGGTTTGTATACACCAGTGAGGTGATCAATCAGGGTATGTCAAAACGGCTGGTACGGATGAAATTTTCCGGTTCGATTGAAGGTCTCCGACGGATGAGCGTCCGAAAGCTCATGACCTTTGTTTCCGTAAAAGCCCGGTTGTTTTATGAGTTACTCATCGATCGGCCTGATTTTGTTTATTTTTCATTTATGCCGGTGGGTACCGGGCTGATCCGTGACAGTATATTCCTGTTCCTGATCAAAATGTTCAGGGTGCGGGTTCTGCTGCATCTCAATAACCGGGGAATCAGGGAAAGGAGTAAAAAACCATTTATGAGAAAATGGTACAGGATGGTTTTCAGGAACACCTGTGTGATCCATGTTACGGAGGGTTTACTGAAAAGAGAGATTACAGCATTGAATATCAAGAAACTGGCAGCGGCCTTTGTAGTGCCAAATACAGCTGAAACGTTTGATATGCCTGAGGTGAAAGAACAAGATCATACATTCCGGTTGCTTTTTCTATCGAATCTTTTTCCTGAAAAAGGCCTGTTGTTTTTACTGGAAGCCATGACAAACTGTATAAAATATATCCCCGGCATAGAGTTGCATGTATACGGAGCGGGGCGCGGAAAGAAAACGGACAGAAAATACCAAAAGTACATTGAAGATAACCGGCTTGAAAGAAAGGTTATATTTCACGGACCCGTTGCCGGTAATGAGAAGGGAAAAGTTTTTTCCGCCCATGATCTTTTCGTGTTTCCATCCTATTTTGCCGAGGAATGTTTCCCCCTGGTGCTCCTGGAAGCCATGCAGGCAGGCATGGCCATTGTAACTACAGGTATCGGTGGTATTCCTGAAATGCTGGAGCATAAGAAGGAAGCCCTGGTCGTTAATTCAGGCTATGCCCGGGAGCTGGCTGAGTCAATCCTTTACCTTTACCGGCACCCTGTGGAAGCCAGGCAACTGGGTCAACATGCCCGGGAAAGGTTTTTCAGGGAATTTTCCATGGAACATTTTGAAAGAAAGATGAGAAAGGTTTTCGAATCGTGTTTTAAACCGCATGCCTGATGCAGGAGCTTCCGCACATTATATTGCTTTCATATATGAACAGGTCGGGGTCCACTTTTCTGACTCAGCATTTGAGCCGTTCGGAAAATATACTGGTATGTCTGGAAGCCGAGGTGCTGGTTTCTGAATTTCTGGAAGCCCCGGGCCGAAAGTTCTGTTTTACTGACCGGATTGGGTATCTGAAACACCTATGGACCACCGATTATAAATTAAAGGAATGGGCCAAAGCAAATTCTAATCCTGACTGGGAGAAATTGAAAGCGGCCTCGGACAACCTGGAAGCCTTTTGCTTGCTACTGGCTGCATACCGGGATTACGTAAAACCTGGTGCTACGCATGTGTTATTTAAGGCAGAGCGATTGATATACCTTTTTGGTAAAATCGCCCGAGCTGCCCATACAGGGATGGTATTTCATCCACTGGTTATGATCAGGGATGTTCGTGCCATTTACGAATCGCAAATAAGAACCCCCATGTTACCCGGGAATGAGCTGATGACCAAAGACCCGGTTAAAACTTCTCTCGACTGGAACCGGTTTGTCAGGGAATCGTCGAAACTGGCAAACCGGGGTTCGGTGTGGATTATTTTTTTTGAATCATTCATACGTGATCAACAAATTATTTTGCATAAGTTAGAGGAAAGACTGGGCATTGACGGCTCGTGGGAAGAGAACGGCCAGGGTGACGTTTATGAAAGATTGTGTGTTGAAATGAAAAAAATTCACCGGAGTATAAAGGGCAAGGCCGACTTCCAACGGATTGATCAATGGAAAAACCTGTTGAAACAGGAAGAAATTGATGTTATTGAATCTTTGTCAGGCAGATGGCTGAAACAATTGGGGTATAAATTAACAGGGTGGGGGAAAAAGAATATCCGGCAAAAAAGAACACTTACTCTGAAGCAGATGGCCTATCATTTGAGAAGATGGAATGATAAAATAATATTTCACATGGGTTGTTCCGGGAAATAAATGGAAGATTGTTGTCAATGAATTACTTTATATACAGGATATTGAGAAAGACACGATTCATTCTGGCCTATGTGCATTCCTTTGCCATGGGATGGGTGAAACGGGAGCAATATTCACATATTAAAAACTTTTGTATGTTCATTGGGTATCCACGCAGCGGGCACAGCCTGATTGCCGCCTTGCTGGACGCCCATCCGGAAGTGGTCATGGGAATGGAGTGGGGAGTTATACCCCATCTGGAAATGGGGTATAATAAAAATCAGATTATTCATTCCCTTGTTAATAACAGCCGTCAATTCAGAAAAAAGGAAAACAATACATGGACCGGTTATTCATACAGGGTGGAAGGTCAATGGCAGGGGTGTTACCAACAGATCCGAGTGATAGGTGATAAACTGGGAGGCAGGACATCCCTTCTGATCCAGGAGGACCCATCAGTGATCGAAAGGATGAAAAAATCATTGGGATATCCCATTAAATGGATCCATGTTATCAGGAATCCATTTGATATCATAACTACCATGACCCGAAGAAGACTTGAAAAACAAAATGCCTGGTCTGAAAATGCAGATCCGGAAGAACTGATCTCTTCCATTTCTGCCTATTTCAAACGGGTCGAGGCGGTGAGTTGGTTCAGGGGAAAATCGCAACAGGATATTATTGATGTGTACCATGAAGATTTTATCGCCTGTCCGGAAAAAGAATTGAAGAGGTTGATCGAATTTCTGGGGCTGGATGCTTCGCCTGATTACCTTGCATCCTGTTCGTCTATCGTATATGAAAAGCCACACCGGAGCCGCGAACTGATCCGGTGGACTCCTGAATTAATCCAACAGGTTGAGGAGAGGAAAAATTTATATGAATTCTTAAAAAGATACCATTATGATTCCTGAATGTGAATACCTGTCCGGTTGATCAGGAAACAGTTGTTATTATGCCAGGGTTCGGGCCGGAACTTTGGATCATGTTTTGATCTGATGAGATGGAAATGCAGTAACTCTTCCCCCGTTTTTTTGTCAAATAATTTTCCGTTATCCCATATTATTTCCCAATCGGGAATATGTTGCTTCCGGTACCAGAGATCCGACCTTACCATATCTTTTCTGAACAGGGAAATTTCACCTTTTTGGGCCATATTTTTGGAAATGACGTCCATGTCTCTGTAATCACGGGCGGAGGATGTGGCCAAATGATATTTTATTCTACGGATGGCTTTTCCCAGTGATTCTGAGAAATGGTGTGTGAAAGGGGATTCGTCAGGGTGTTTCAGCTTTTTCCCCACCAGGCTTGATTTTTCGTCAAAGCCATAATGCAGGTGAGTATCAGAAAAAACGCGCAAGTAATAGGGATACAATTTATATAATGAACTGATTTCCGGTGTATTTCTGAAAAGGGCAAAATGACCGGCGAGGTATTGTTCCCTTACTCCGATAACGTCTGTTTTCCGTTTCATATAAGGTTCAATGAGCGGGAATATGTTTCCGTATACCAGGTCCAGATCCGAATATCCCCAGTAATCATAACCTCTGAACCAATCACGGAAAATTTCCCCGAAAGCCGGCCGGTAATCACATATTTTATAGGGATTATCAAGAGAAATGGACATGTTAAAGTGGCCGGACAGTATTTCGCCAAATGCTTGCAGGCTGATTTGATGCACGATAACGTTGGGGGGGGTATCCCGGGGAGCGGTTTGGTCTGTAAAGATCATCCAGTCAATGTGGGGATTCCATCTGCACGTTTGCAAAAAATACAGGATCCACGGTGGCCATGGGCCGAAATGTGCTATCAAAATTCGGAGTTTCATCATGAAACGGGTCTTATTCCATCCGGAATAATAATAAATTCATCGGTACTATTTACAGGGGTACGTATTCTGAAATTCTGATTTTGCTTGGATAACATAAAGTGAAAATATAAGAGATCTATCTTCATTCCCGTATTTTCAGAAAACAGATTGCCCTTTTCCCATTTGATTTTCCAGCTGGTAATTCCCTGTTTTTTGTACATGTTATCACACTCAAAACGGGTTTTATGGCTGATCATGATGTTTTTCTTTATGTATTGCTGTTTTAGAATTGTATTAAAGTCGCGGGGGACTGTTTTACGGTTTGTCATGAAGGGATTAATCAGTTGTTTTTTAATTATTCTCAGAGGAAAGATCCATTTTGACCGGGTTATTCTGTAAAGTTTTTGATCCCATTGTTGAATTTTTGTTTTATCCTTTTCAAAATTTTTTGATGATGTTCTGACAGGGAATTTCAGCAGTTGTTCATCAAAACCCAGGTAATCCGGGTGGGCAAAAGCCTGTCTGTATCTTCCTCCCAGTGTGAAAAGGCGGTTTATCTCCGGGGTGTTCCTGAGAAGACAAAGATGTGCCGGGATAAAGCCTGAATGAGTTGAAATCACATCGGCTGCAGCCAATTCAGAGGAAGAGAGCAGACGGCGGAAATTGCCATATACCAGGTCCATGTCACCATATCCCCAGAAAGTATATTCCTGAAGATATTCTGAAAAAATATATCCGCAGGCCGGCTTCAGATCGCATAATTTATAAGGATGATTCAAACGGATCCGGCATTTCAGTTTTTTTTCCGCCATTTCAACCCATTCCGATATTTTCATTGGGATGTACCTTACATTATCGGGTATGTTTGCCGGTACCGTTTGATCTGAAAGGAGAATCCAATTGACCGAAGGATTCGCCCGGCAGGACAAAAGAAAATATTCTGTCCAGGGAGGCCAGGGGCCGAACCAGGTGATGACAATTCCGATGGAGGGGAAGATGTCAGGCATGAAATCCTTTGTTTGTCAGGGTGAAACGATTCAGGTTATGACAGTTCGGAAGGGGAATTTCCCTCAACTTCGCTTTTGTTTGTCTGAAATGAAAGGCCAGCATTTCCTTCCCTGTTATTTTTTCCATCAGGCGGCTTTGATCCCATACCATTTCCCATATTTTTAATCCTGTCCGTTCGAAATATATGTCGGAAGCCAGGAGGCTGGTAAATAACACGGTATTTTTTTGGGATTTTTCCATAACATGAGCGATATCTGTCATATCATACAACCTGTGTTTTCCTGCCTGCCTTTTTTTTATTCTCCAGTGATACTGGTGCAATATTTCTTTTTTTGCCGGCAGAAAATATGTATCTGATGCGATGATTTCCGGAATATGGAAGGGGAAAAGAAGAATATCGGCCAGAGTTTTTCCGGCAGGATGCCCCCTCAGATTTTCATCAAAACCCTGGCAGGAAGGATTTTTGATGATACTTTCCCATGCCGGCACACGTGTGAAGAGCCTTTTAATACCGGGTGTATTCCTGTAAAATGCCAAAGGGCCGGATAAATAGCCCGAATAGGTACTTATGATCTGGTACTGGTCAAACCATTCGGGTTTCAGAAAATGGTCCATTCTTCCAAAAATGATGTCGTTATCGCAATAACCCCACCATGAAAAGGATTGGAGGTGCTCTTCAAACAAGAGACCGAACAATGGTTTCAGGTCGCATACCTTATAGGGGTTAGACAGGCTGACTGCAATTCCTGTTTTTTTGTGGATTAAGGTTTCCAGTTCCTTCCTGGTCAGCACCTTTGTACTGATATTTTCACTAAAGGTGGAAGTAACAGGTTGTTCAGTGAAAATCAGCCAGTGGTATTGAGGGTTTGCGGCAGCTGTAAGCAGAAATAGTTGAAACCATACAGGCAACGGCCCCAGGTGGACATGTATCAAACAGGGTTTTTTTTTCAATTTAATGATGTTATTGCATGAAAAGCTTTGATGTTTAAATAATTTTGTAAATTTGGGTACTACAGAATACATACAAATGGATGTATACACATTTTCAAAAAAGGTACTCACCTTTATTTTTCCCCATTTTGACATTTCAAAAATACATCAATTTGACCATCCTATGAAAAAATATACGGTATGAGAACTTTTTCACTGGCTATCGGATTATTTATTTGTTTCAGTCTTCATATTACCGCGCAAAAATGGTCTTGGGCTGAACAATTCACTGCCTCCGGCTATGTCAGTACCGTTGAAGTACAGACGGATGCCAGCAATCATGTTTATGTGGCGGGTACCTGGGAGGGGGGTGGTCCTCTATCAATTCAGACAGAAGATCTGAATTCTTATGGAAGCCAGGATGCTTTTCTAGCCAAATTTGATGATAATGGGAATTTATTGTGGATAATCGGGTGTGGAGGTGCCGATGACGATGAGATTGGAAGTTTCCGGGTTCACAGTAGCGGCCATATTTATGTTGTTGGTGCATTCAAAGGGGCTTCCGTTACCATTGAGTCAACAAATCCCGCCCAGAATGTGGTGCTGAACAACTCCACCTCCGGCAGATGGGAACCCTTTGTTGTAAAATACAAGCCCGATGGCACGATTATATGGGCAAAAAGGCTTTTCTGGGGAAATCACAATGACCGGTTGCAGGACATTGATTTCAAGGATGATATGATGGTCATAATAGGTAATTATAAATCCGATCCTTTATACTATGATGATGGAGGTACAGGGGGTACCATTCCATTTACCGGGAATAAAAATCTGTTTATCGCCAAATACGATACTTCGGCCAGCTTTCAGGCCATCAGCCGGTTTATTCCCACTATCCAGCAATCTGCATTCAGAAAGGTTCATCCCTGCGTCTTCGGAGGGTATTATATAACCGGTGATATACTGGGAGAGTTGCAGGACGGAGGGGAAAACACTTTGTTTGCTACTTCCACAGGGGATGTGGGTTTTATGGATATCATGCTGATGCGGGTAGACGACAACCTGGATTATTTGTGGGGAAGAACGGCAGGGGGGGCGGCTTACGACCATGTAAACTCTTCTACAGTAAGCAAATATGGCAATTTGTATATTTCGGGAAAGACAGAATCGGATCCCATTGTATTTGACAGTACGGCTACTTTCATTGCTGAACCACTGGCTTCTATCGGGGGTGCTGATTTCTATATTTGTAAATACAGCTCATCAGGAACACTCCAGTGGGTCAGGAGGGAAGGAACTCCCAATGCTGACAATGCTTACGGTCTGGCTATATTCCAGGAAATGGTCCAGTTTGCAGGGATGTATGCAGATGAACTGGTGATTAACCAGGATACCCTGAGAAGCAGCGGTCCAGCGGATGTGAATACGGGATTTGCCATTTTTGACCGGAACGGTAATCCGGTAGGAGGACAGGGTATCGGGGGAACCGATCATGATGAGGGGCAGGGAGTGGCCTACGACCGGAACGGGCAAACTCTTATCATTGGTCGTTCCCGTTCAAATCCTCTTGAAATAGGGGAGTTTTCTCTCTCAAATCCAAACCCTACCATGTATATGGGTTTCGTGGCCCATTATGAATATGCTTTTTCTGTGGCCGTTTCGCACAAACAGCATGTTACCTGTAACGGTGGTTCTGACGGAGAAATTACTGTGACACCGTATTTTGGTGTATATCCTTTTACATACGAATGGAGTCATGATGCCATGCTGAACGATTCCGTTGCAACAGGCCTTGCAGCCGGGGATTATACGGTTACTGTCAAGGATGCACGGGATTCGACAGAAGTGATTGATATAGAGATTCTGGAACCGGAGGCTATCCAAATCGGATATGCCATTACCGATGTGGGCTGTTACGGAGGTAGCAACGGTGCCATTGATATTACTGTAAGCGGAGGGACACCTCCCTATACCTATGCCTGGACTGGAGAAGGGGTAAGTGCTGTGGCTGAAGATCAGACTGGTTTGACAGCCGGGGATTATTCCGTAACAGTGACGGATGAAAACGGGTGTACGGGGATTGAGAATTTTACAGTGAATGAACCTCTCCCGATTACTTTTGATGGGACTACCGTAACCGACATTGTTCTGCCAGCCGGTTGCAACGGAGCCATTAATCTGCAGGTAAACGGCGGTACACCCGCTTATACCTATTCCTGGTCAGGTCCCTCGGGTTTTACTTCCACCAGTGAAGACCTGACCAATCTGTGTGATGCAGGAAATTATACGGTAACAGTAACAGATGCGAATACATGTACGGGAGATACCATCATCACGGTAAATGACGGATATCTGTTTTTTGCTTATATATGTGAGCAGAACGATGTATCGTGTTATGGAGGGAATGACGGATACGCCAGGGTCTGCACGGAAAATTCGGTGGGGAGTCTGAGCTATGAATGGACTACCGTGCCCGGCGGACTGGTGGTAAGTACTACCCATGAACTGCTTGATGCTCCGGCCGGTACCTATGCAGTAACTGTTGCCGATGACGGAACACCTCCCGGTTCTCCCTCTACCGTTCAGGTAACCATTGATGAACCTTCCAGCCTGCCTTCCATAACTTACAATAAAACAGATGTTACCTGTTATGGTGCCTGTAACGGGAAAATTGATCTCACGCTGGTTTCCGGAGGTACTCCTCCTTACAGCTATGCATGGGTTGGTCCTTCCGGATTCACTTCCACCAGCAAGGATGTTGCAGGACTATGTCCCGGGAATTATTCCGTAACGGTAACCGATGCCAATGGCTGTACGGCGGAAGTGAACAACATTCCTGTTGACCAGCCTTCGGTAATTTCCTGTAATCTTGTTTCTACCGTGAATAACCCGTGTAACGGTGACCTTGAGGGGGAGCTAACCGTTGCCGTTTCAGGTGGTACCGGTTTGCTGAGTGTGCAATGGGACGATCCGGCTACGCAAACCAGTCTTACTGCCCGTTTTCTTGAAGCCGGCAACTATCGGGTTACCGTCACTGATGAAAACAGTTGTTCACGGCAGTTCGGACCCTATACGGTAACAGAGCCGCCGGCCATTCAGTACAGCTCTGTGCCTGATAATGTGGATTGTTTCGGTGATTGTGACGGAAGCATTGTCATGACCGTATCGGGAGGGACTACTCCTTACAGCTATGAATGGTATAACGGAGGAGGTAGTCTGGTGGGAACAAGCAAGAACCTTACCGGAGCATGTGCCGGTGATTATACTCTTCTTATTACCGATGCCAATAACTGTTCAGAAACCTATGAAGGAGCTATTACAGAACCAGCCGAGCTGGTGATCGTTTCGGAAGAATTTACCGATCCGGTGTGTGCTGGCGAATGCACAGGTTCCATTTCGCTTTCGGCCGGGGGGGGCACTCCTTCTTATGAGTATTCCATTGATGACGGATCCACCTGGCAAATATCCGGTGAATTTACGGGGCTTTGTTCAGGAAACTATCAGGTAAAAGTAAAGGATGCAAACGGGTGCGAAACCAGCGGAAGCATGCTTTCACTTACTGATCCGCTGGGTATAACGATAAGCACTGTGGATGAAACCCCTATTTCCTGCCATGGTGAAGCAGATGGAATTATTGGCATCACCGCTTCAGGACGTGATCCTCTGGAATATTCTATTGACGGGGGGAATACATGGGTGTCGGAAAATGAATTCACCGGCCTGCCGGCAGGTGACTACCATGTGATGGTACGTGATGTCATCGGTTGTGAAGAAGACGGGGGAATGTTCACCGTTTCGGAACCTGCTGAGCTGGTTCTGGGGGATCCTGTGGTTGATGGGAATACCATTACCATTACCGCAACAGGCGGAACCGAGCCTTACACCTATATTCTGAAAACCGGTACCGAAACCCTGGCTTCAAACAATACCGGTGTGTTTTCTGGACTAACAGCCGGAACATATCAGATTGAACTGGACGACGTAAATGGTTGCGGACCGGTATTAAGTGAAGAAATACACATTGAGGAGTTTGAAATATTTGACGCCATTACCCCCAACGGCGACGGTTCGAACGACACCTGGGTTATTCATGGATTATGGGAATATCCCGGTGTGGTGGTGAAGATTTTTAATGCATGGGGTAATCTTGTTTATGAATCTGACCCTGGCTATCCCGAGCCATGGGACGGACGTTCGGGCGGCAAGGAATTGCCATCAGGAACTTATTACTATATTATTGATCTTTATGGAGATGGCAATGAACTACTTAAAGGAACGGTAAGTATTATCAAGTAAATGTACCGCAGCATGAGAAAATTACTGCTAATTGCTATCATCGGATTGTTTGCATTGACTGGCAACGCACAGCAATTGATACAGAACAGTCAGTACATGCTTCATTTGTATGATCTTAATCCGGCTGTAGCCGGAAGTCAGGAAGGAATTCCCATGGCCTTCTCGTTTCGGAAATTGTGGGTGGGATTTAACGGTTCCCCTTCCATTCAGAATCTTTCGGCTCATCTGGAGGTTGCCGATCATATGGGGGTGGGGGCAAAAGTGTTTAATTATTCCGCAGGGCCATTGCGTCGTACGGGTTTTGAGGCTACCTATGCCTATCATCTGCCTCTGAATGATGGCGACCAGAAACTGGCTTTCGGTTTGTCGGGTTTGATTTATCAGTATTTTCTTGATGTGGGTACATTGAACCTGGAAGATCCCAATGATCTTGTACTGGCTGAGGCAACCGATAAAATGGTTGTTCCGGATATATCGTTCGGCACCTATTTTTACGGAGATAATTATTATGTGGGGCTGGCCATACCTCAGTTGTTCGAAAGGAGAGTGGATCTGCAGACAGATAGGTTGCTGGAGCAGCGACAGGTTCGGCATTATTACCTTCACGGTGGATATCGTTTTGAAACCGGAGGGGAATTTGCAGTGGAACCGTCCTTGCTGATGAAATTTATTGAGGCGGGAAAGTTTCAGGCAGATATTAATGTACGTGCTGTGTACCGCGAAATGGTTTCCCTGGGAATATCTTACCGGACAGGTGACGCCATTGCCATTATGGCCGGTTATAACCATGGGCCTTTTCTGGTGGGTTACTGCTACGATGCCTCTCTTTCTGATATACGTACCGTAAGCAGTGGTTCGCATGAAATCATGCTGATTTATCAATTTGGCAACTTTCTGCGGTAAGCTTCATGAATAAAATTTTTATACAATATAAGGCTTCTATTCCGGAAGCCTTATATTTTTTATAAGTTTACGCTTTACTGAAAAATACCAGCTGGTTCATGAAGGTACTTATTCTTGGAGCAGGCGGTCGCGAACATGCTCTTGCCTGGAAAATAGCACAAAGCCCGATACTGAATGAATTATATATTGCTCCCGGGAATGGAGGTACGGCTTCCGTAGGAGATAATATTCCTGTTTCACCTGATGATTTCGAAAGCATAAAAAAGGTGGTGCTGGGGAAACGTATCGATATGGTGGTGGTGGGACCGGAGGCTCCCCTGGTAGCAGGGATTTATGATTTTTTCAGATCAGATGAGAAGCTGAAGGATGTATATTTGATCGGTCCTTCCAGGGCGGGCGCCATGCTGGAAGGAAGCAAACATTTTGCCAAGGAATTTATGGAAAGGTATGGAATACCTACGGCCTTTTCTTTCAGTGTGAATGCAGAGCATGTGGAAGATGGTATTTCTTTTTTAAGACGGATGGAGCCGCCCTATGTGCTTAAGGCCGACGGATTGGCTGCAGGAAAGGGGGTTTTGATTGTGGATACATTGAATCAAGCGGAAAAGGAACTACGTGAAATGCTCGGGGGCAAGTTTGGGGATGCCAGTAAAACGGTGGTGATTGAGCAATACATGAGAGGGATCGAAGCATCGGTTTTTGTTCTAACGGATGGAGAATCTTTTTTGATCCTGCCCAATGCCAAGGACTACAAGCGGGTGGGGGAAAGAGATACGGGGTTGAATACCGGAGGAATGGGAGCGATATCTCCCGTTCCCTTTATTGACAAAGCCTTTTTAAAGAAGGTGGAAAAAAGAATTGTGATCCCGACAATCACCGGATTACGTAAAGAGCATATACCGTACACCGGATTTTTATATGTTGGCCTGATGAACAGGGAAGGGGAACCTTATGTGGTTGAATTCAATGTAAGAATGGGAGATCCTGAGGCACAGGCGGTAATTCCAAGGATTAAAAGTGATTTGCTGGAACTACTTGCTGCAGCGGGAGAAGGTAGATTGAAAGAACATAAAATCCAGGTTGTCCCGGAAACAGCCAGTACTGTCGTTCTGGCCTCAGGCGGATACCCCGGTAATTATGAAAAAGGAAAGATCATCAGAGGTCTGGAGAATACCACAGATTGTTTCCTTTTTCATGCCGGTACACGTAGTGATGGGAAAGAACTGGTGACCTCCGGTGGTCGGGTACTTGCCGTTACTGCTCTGGCAGAAAATATGGATTCATCTCTTGAATTGTGCTACCGGAATATTGAAAAAATACATTTTGAGAAAAAATATTTCAGAAAAGACATTGGATTCGATCTGAAACGGTATCATTCATAATTTTTAATGATGGTCTGGTTTTTAAGAAGTTACCGGCCGGGGGTCATTTTTTTTATTGTTCTGGTTGCTTTGTTGATCTGGTTGCCCGGGTTTTTTTATCAGGCTGAAAGGTTCGGATGGGTTCCTGTTACCGGACCTCTGTCGGACTGGATGTTAGCCGACTGGTCGGACCAGGTTCCCGGGAAACTGATCATGATTATCCTGACTGTTACCTTTGCTTTCCTGGCTGTGCATTTGAATACACGTTTCAATTTTATCCCTGAACGAACTTATTTCCCCGCTTTATTTATTGCAACCCTTTCTGCTGCTCTTCCGGGAACACAGGTGTTTCACCCGGTAATCTTAGCCGGTTTTTTTCTGTATTTTGCCCTTAAACTTCTGTTTCAGACATATCGGTACAATGGGACCAGTTTTCATTTTTTCCAGGCAGCCATTTTAATCGGTCTTGGCAGCCTGTTTTATCCTCCCCTGATCATATTTTTCCTGCTTATCTACATTGCCCAGTTTGTCCTGAGAACATTTAACTGGAGGGAATGGCTTACCCCCCTGATTGGAATATTTCTGCCATTTTATTTTTATGTTGGAATTAATTTCATGGTGACAGGGGATTGGGAACCCCTGCCGGAAAGGTTTGTTAAAGGAATTACGGAATTGATTGAATGGGAAGATTTCACTACAGCCCATTTTGTTTTTTTTGGATATCTGGCTCTTTTGATACTGGTGAGCTCCTTTAGCATGATTGCCCGGTTTACCACAAGAAAAGTGAGCTCAAGGTTGTATCTGGTCATTATTTTCTGGACTTTCGTGATTTCCCTGGCCGGTTATTTTCTGATCCCTGCCGCATCAGTTGAAATGCTGGTGATTGTTGCTCTTCCCGTTTCCTACCTTTTTTCATCTTATTTCATCATCAGCCAACCGGTATGGAAGTGTGAGATATTATTATGGGGTTATTTAATGGCTCTGGGATATTTACAAATATCAGCCTATGTATTGTAAAAATCGGGCAGATGAGCCTTGCCGGATTATGTTTTCCTGAAAGGAAGATGTTTTAATCTCTTATATAACTCATGATGGAAACTGCCTCACCCGCTTTCCCTTCTTTGAATGATATCAGAACATGATATCTTCCGGTTTTCTGGCAGTGAAATTCTATGGAAGAATAGACCTTTCCGGAAACATGGTTTGTAACCAGCATGCGCCGGTCATCCCATAATTGCAATATGGCTTCTCCTTCAAGCTGATCGGAAGAACAGATCGTAAATCGGTACACAATGTTTTTTGAAAGGATGACCGAATTTTTTGAAACGGGAATATCCTGGCCATCTCTGGCAGCCGGGAATTTAACCACAAAATCCTTCAAATACACTGCATCTTCACCTGCCTGCTGGCGGCAGGACTGAAACAGGTCATTCTGATCAGTCTGTCCGATGACTGTCATAGGGAGAAGAAGGAATGATATGAACATTAGAGCGGGTCTCATGTTAAATCCCGATTAATTGGTTTCTAAGGTCTTCAATTTTCAGGGTAATCTCCTGCAACAGAGTGTCCGGCATTTCTACATGACTGGTTTCGTTTTGAATAAAAATCAACTTTCCTCCTTTTTCAATCATTTGGGGTTCTCCCACTTCATAGGAAATGTTTACTTTATCGAAAGAGTTTTTTACATTTTCCAGATCGGCAAAGAGTGTATCAAATTTCGGATCTTTCCTGTATCTTCCCAGCAAAGCTAAAAGATCAGGGATGACAATTTTCTGCTCGCCAATGCGGTTATACAAATCAGGATGGGGAGATGTTTTGGCCACCTGGGTAGCGAGGTGCATGCCCTCAATCCAAAGACCTCCCATGATTAGTGAGCTGAGATGACCGCGTTTGTTTTCCCTGAGATACTGATCCATCTGGTTAAAGCTTCTGACAGACAAAAACATGAGTGAATCAAGATTCTCACTGTTGGTAGCCAGTCTTTTCAACGTGTTGAAATCAAAAAACTGCCCAACTTTCAGATCATCGGCCAGAGATTTTACGGCAGAAAGATAATCCAGTACGGTATTATTGATATTGTACATATTCAGATAGCCCAGGTCGGCACCAAAAACTCCCAGAGCAACAGCTTTCTTAAAGGTTGTGTTGTAGTCATCCAGATAATCAGTTGAAGCCAGGTAGGTATTTGAGAAGGGAGCGTTGATTTTGTCCAGTAATCCGGCTATTTCAACAGGGGAAGCCAGGTTTTCGATGATGTCTTCCATGACTTCCTGATGGATCCCGAAAGAGTCTGCTACTTCAAATGTGTCGGTAAAAGAGAATTCATCATCCACACCGGTTGAACTTCTGTTCCTGCAGGAAAACAGCAAGCATACCATTACTATTCCATAAAACCAGCTATGTAACATTTCAGGTGGTTTATTTTTTTTTTGGCAATCAACAAATTAATGAAATATTTTGATTTTACCCAAAGATACCAGCGGATAAAATTTTTTTGTTCCGATAGAATCAAAGAACTGAATGGTTTTTTTCAGGCTTTCAAAATACAGGGTTATAAAACAAATCAGGCTCATTATCCAGATGATCCCCATATTGAAGTGAAAAGTATACCGGTATTTCCCCATAAAGAATTTTCTGGGAGCATAGAAATGTGACCTGAAATCCAGGTAACCTGAAGGTTCAGGATCAAAAAAAACCGGTTCATACTGCCTGACCACCCGGTTCTTGTAAACCAGGACTGGATGACGTTCATATACATTTCGTACGATATCCGCTACACTTTCATTGTGATAGTTTTTACGCAATTCACGGAAAAGGTCCGGATCCTGCCGGTCGTAATATTCCATGAGTTTTTCCTTGCGGAAACTTGCCTGTTGGCTCAGGTTGGCATAATGTTCCTTCAGATTGTTCAGGTATTCCCTGGTCAGAATGGCAGTTTCTATCCGGAAGGAATCTGGGTGTAGCTGCCCGGGAGAGGTAAAGGGGATATCAGGGTTATTTTCAAGCTCCGATTCGATTTCATTTTTGAGTAACAATAAATACCGGGTGTATTCTTCCCGCGATTCCGGTTGATTCATTGCCGTTATCGTTTTATTGAGTATTTGCTGTAAAAAGGGGATATATTCCACAGATTTGAAATACGTATTGCTTTCATCCTTTTCCACATCGTACAGCAGGCGCTCATACTTATTACCGGTAAACTGGTGAACCATGAGGGCCTCATAGCTCCATTTCGTTGCCATCAATTCTGCGATTAAAGGGACCTCTCCTACACTGGATATATTTCTGTTCAGCTTGTCGAAACTGAACATGGCACCGCTGAGCACCATCATGGGAATGATGAGCAACGGAATAATGATGTAAATGGTGATAGCCGAATTAAAGGAAGCGGAAATATTTAAACCCAGCATATTGGCAAAGGCTGCTGTGGTAAAAAAGGCCATCCAGTATTCAAAATACATGTCGCGAATACTTAGTATACTGTTACCGATAAGTACAAACACAAGGGCCTGAAAGGCTGAAAGACTGAACAGGAGTACAATTTTGCTCATCAGGTAACTTAAACGGCTGAGATTCAGAAAGGATTCACGTTTCAGCAGTTTTCTGTCCCTGAAAATTTCTTCCGCGCTGAGTGTAAGTCCGAGAAACAGAGCAACAATCAGGCTCATGAAAATATAGATGGGAATATTCTCGTTTTCCCGGAAAATATATTCCTGTGAATTCGGATCGGCAATATATCTGGTTATATATGAAAGTATAAGGGCAAGCACCGGAGCTTCCAGCAGGGTGAGGACAACATACTGCCGATTGGCAATTTTCGATTTCAGATCCCGGATCAGATAAATGAAAAATTGCTTTAGTCTTCCGGGCAGGCTGGTACGTGAGGCGGGAATTTTAACCACTTCTTCAACAGGCTGTGGGCTGTGATGTTTCCTGAAGCGTTTTTCCCATTTTTCCGGGGTTACTCTTCGTTTGTCTGTATATCGCCCAAACTCATCCACCACCTGTGATTCCATGATGGTGAATATTAGCTCGGGATTCACATTTCCGCATACAGGACACTCGCCAATATCCCTGTTAATCTGAGCATCCTGCGTTTTAAAATATATTACCGCCTCCACCGGATTTCCGTAATATGCCATATAACCACCCTGGTCCAAAACCAGAACATTGTCGAACATTTTGAACAATTCAGAGGAAGGCTGATGGATTACTACGAATATTAGTTTTCCCTTCAGGGAAAGCTCACGAAGCAGGTCCATGACATTTTCGGAATCTCTTGATGACAATCCGGACGTGGGTTCATCAACAAACAGAATAAGAGGTTCTCTGATCAGTTCCAGTGCAATATTCAAACGTTTTCTCTGCCCTCCGCTAATTACCTTGTTCATGGGTGATCCTACCCTGAGATCTTTTTTCTCATATAATCCCAGGTTATGAAGCGTTTGGATTACCCGGCCGGTGATTTCTTTTTCAGACAAGTTGCTAAAACACAGCCGGGCGCTATAATACAGGTTTTCAAAGACGGTAAGGTCTTCAATCAGCAGATCGTCCTGAGGAATATAACCCAGGATACCCTGAACCTTATCTTTTTCATGGTGGAGATTTATCTGATTGATCCTGACCTCTCCGGAAGAAGGGATTTCCATTCCTGCCATAATGTTCAGCAGAGTGGTTTTTCCGGTCCCGCTGGCCCCCATGATCCCAATGAGCTTCCCTTCTTCTTCAGCAAAAGATATCTGATGAAGGGCAGTTTCTCCCGATTGGAAAACGTGGGTCAGAGCATTTACATGAAAGGATATTTTCTCTCGTGATACATCGGAGTAGAAATGTGCAACAATATCGCTGTAATATACCGGTTTTCCCAGCGTCATGCGAATAACGCTTCCATTGGCCATGAGATAAATGCGGTTTGGAGTGACAGGCAGACCGTTCAACGATACTTCATGGCCGGGAAAAACTTTCAGAAAATACAGGTCAACACTGGATATCCGGAGCACAGCAAGGGTTCCGGGAAGCGCCTCAACGCGAATATGCCTGCATCGAGGGCAATCCAGTTCTTTCCCTGATATCAGCATGATATTTTCCGATGCGACCTGCTCAAGCTGATCTTCCTTCACAAAATGTTCAATGTCCATGAACTCTTCCCTGGTGAACCGGAAAACCTCAGCCACCGTATTGATAATATTCATTCGCTGCTCGGTGAACTTCTTGTCGGTGTTGACCAGTTCATACAGCCTGACCAGAACCACCACTTTCTGCTCCTGGGTAAGGGTACGGTTGATTTTTTTACAAATGCTCAGGATTCTTACCGAATCCTTTACTGTGGTTGGGATATTTTCCTTCGGTGGGATGCGGCCGTCAACAATTCCGGCATATTCATCAAATAACCGGATATACTCACTGGCATCTTCATCATTGAGCTGACTGGTAAGAAATCCAAGAACATAATTTCTTTCACTCTGTTCAACTCCACCATCCTGTTTCACGATCAGAGCAAACAACTGCATCAGGGCTTTCAGGATTTCTTCACTCATATGTGCCTGTATTCATTTATCATTGACAATAAAAATAGGAAAATATTATTGATTGATTGCATACCCTGGTATCCAATGAATCATTTACCCGGGGATAGCATTCATTTACTTTTTCAGATAGCCCATCCGGCAACGTTCAAATTTATCCGACAAACTGCCAAGAATGGATTCATGAGGACCCAGAACCAGCAGGCCGCCCTTTTTTAAATGACTGTACAGCAGTTGAAGAACCCTGTTTTGCAGATTGAAATTGAAATAGATAATCACATTCCTGCACAGTATCAGATCAAATGGACCGGAGTCTACTCTTTTTCCTTTAACCAGGTCATGCTGTAAAAAGACAGGTTTCTCCAGGAGGAATTGTCTCATCCGGATAGTATCTTCAGAGGGATCAATGATCATATACCGATCATAGGGGATGTCTTCCAGAAAATCCGGATCGTCCGGATTTTCTTTCATGACCGTATCAAAATTGTCAAGATATTGTAAATTGTACCGGTATTTATAACATCCCTGAATGGCAGTATTCAGATAGTGTGGATTGAGATCGGTAGCGGTAACATTTCCCCTGTTTAGCATTTGTTCCACATCCAGCAGCATGAGCATGGAATACACCTCCTGCCCGGTAGAACATCCTGCATGCCAGATATTGATGTCTTCTTCCCCAAGGAATTGTCTTAAAAAGTCCTTGCGGATTAATTTCCATACCTGGGGGTCCCGAAAGAGCTCTGTTGTACTGATAGTACATTCCATTACCATCCGTTCAATGAAGAGGGGATCATTTTTCATCTTCCGGAGCAGGGATGGCATATCCGTATCAAGATCGGTCAGTATTCTGGCCAGCCTTCTGTGCAATGATTTGTAAGAATAGTTACTGAGATCGAATTCGGAACCTTCTTGGATCAACGAAACAAAAGCATCAATATCCAGCTTGCCTGTCTCCATGATTTCCCTGGTAGAAACAGCTAATTTTTGGACAGACCGAAAGATAACAGTACTGGCTGATGATCTGAATGCCGGAACTTCATGTCTGTTGCCTCAACATTTAACAGAGACAAGCCCGGTGAAAGGAGAAAAAAATCGATGATGGTGGTATAGGTTTCGCCTTCTCGGTAGGGTTGCCTCAGATCCCTGTTTGTTGGGATACGGGGGTCATAGCACCATATCCAATTGTCGGGTAAAAAGTCAGGGCTTATGGAACTCAGAGTAAACTTGTCAAATTCAGGTGGAGATAAAAAATGGGAAGCACTGATGCCAGGTGGATTCTGATTCCAGTCAGCTCCAACCATGATTTTATGACCGGCCTGATGCTGTTCCAGAAGGTATTCTCTGAGGTACTTCATTTCCTGTTTTTTCAGGGTGCCGTCGTCGAAGGCTGAGTTGTGAGAATTGATCACCAGCAATTCCTTGCCGCTGGAGAGGGGGAAATGCGCTACCAGAAAGCACCTGTCAAGCATAAAGATGCGGGTGGGCCAGGAATATTTCCCGGGATAATCGTATCTTTCCACCAGGGAAGGCTCATAGCGGGAAAAGAGAGCAAGACCGCTGTTTACTTTTCCCATGGGTTGTGTGATGGGCAGGGGTACGAATCCCACTTTATAATTCGGGGTAAACCAGCCCTTATGTTGCCCGAGTACATTGTCAATGCTGTCGAATTCATTGAACCGGTATGTACGACGTGAATTTATATCAACCTCCTGCAGGAAAATGAAATCCACAGAATCGCGGGTGACAAGAAAATTTTCAATGAAACGAAGGTTTTCTTCTGTTTTTTCTCGATAGGTACGAACCTGGGTCCCCCCGTCATAGAAAAAATCCATATTCTGGTCCAGCCCGGCATACCCGATATTCCAGCTTAACGCAAGGTAATGATTTGCCCTGAGCGTGTCCGGATGATCCGATTCATATAGTATGATCCTTTCTGCAGGCTGGTAGTCTGTTATAGTGAAAACCAGCAAAAAAAGGCCGAAAAGAATGATCAGTGACAGGACAAAATAGGTGGCAAATTTCAGAATTCTTGACATGATTTTCAGATTTAGACTCCAAATAACAAAAATTATGGGATCTTTTCAATACCGGCTGTCAACTAAATTAATCCGGATTTTTAAAATTGCTTGTCAGGACAAATTGTCTTGCCAATAATTTCTATATTTGAAAAGATAATTTTAGGCTATGAGGTTTGGTGTTGTCATATTCCCGGGATCAAATTGCGATCATGATGTGATCTATGTATTGAATGAGGTGATGGAGCAGGATGTGGTGGAACTGTGGCATAAGGATGCAGACCTTAAGAAATCGGATGCCGTAATACTACCGGGCGGTTTTTCTTACGGAGATTACCTGCGGGCAGGAGCCATTGCCAGGTACTCTCCCATTATGGAAAAAATCATTGAATTTGCCAAGAGGGGGGGATTTGTGCTGGGTATCTGCAACGGATTCCAGATTTTATGTGAAGCGGGATTATTACCGGGAGCCCTGTTGCACAATAACCATCAGAAGTTCGTATGCAAGAACATTTACATTGTGCCGGACAATAATGCCACCCCCCTGACATCCATGCTGGATAAAAACAAACCACTGAAAATTCCCATTGCCCATAAAGAAGGTCGTTACTATGCTCCCAATGATGATTTGATGACCATGCGGCAGAATCATCAAATTCTGTTCAGGTACTGTGATAAAAACGGGGAAATTTCTGAAGCCGTTAATCCGAACGGATCGGTAGAAAACATTGCCGGTGTATGCAATGCAGCGAAAAATGTATTCGGGATGATGCCGCATCCTGAACGTGCGGCCGACGATGAATTAGGCATTACCGATGGCAGGATTATTTTCGAATCTCTTATCCGGGCAGTGAAAGACAAGCGCATCAGTACGAGCAACTAATTGCCTGAATCCTTATTTATTAAAAGCTATTCATTATCTGCTTTGCTTACGATTGTTTTACATACGGTATTCCTGAGCCGGCTATGGATTTTGCTTTTCAGTTTTGCATGTTTTCCATCCATATCCGGAACATCTTATTTACAGACCGGAAGTCAAAATTCTGCTTCAGGCCAGGACATCGACGTGATCCATTATCTTTTACATCTGAAAATACCTGATGTGTACGATCCTTATATACAGGGGCATACCGACATACAGATCATTGCCACACGGGAGAACCTTACCCGCGTGTATCTCGACCTTTTATCAATGCAGGTGGATTCGGTCTGGTTCAACGAAGAAATTGTGGAAGGGTTCACCTATAACGGGCAATTGCTTTTTATCCCGCTGCCGTATTCAGTGGAGAAGAATACTTCATTTATGGTAACGGTTTTTTATCGGGGGAAACCTGCTATCGATCCCAGGTGGGGTGGATTTTATTTTAAAGAAGGGACGGCTTACAATATGGGAGTTGGTATGGGTTCTACTCCGCCTACTTTTGGCAGGGCCTGGTTCCCATGTGTGGATAATTTTACTGATCGTGCCAGTTACGAATATTTCATAGAAGTGGAAGATCAACTGACGGCTGTATGCAGTGGAGAATTACTCGAGGTAATAGATCATCCCGGACCAGACCGTACCTTTCACTGGAAACTGGATGAACCTGTTCCTACTTATCTTTCGTCAGTAGCCGTTTCAGATTATGTTGCCCTGGAATCTGTTATTTCCGGCACGGAGAGGGAGATACCGGTTTCCATTTATGTAAAACCCACCGATTCACTTAAAGCTATAAAATCTTTTAAATCACTTCCCCTGATAATGGAAGCATTTGAGCATTATTTCGGACCGTACTCCTGGCCCCGGATTGGATATGTGTCAGTTCCATTTTCAGGCGGTGCTATGGAACATGCCTGTAATATTGCTTTATCAGCTTCCACTATTACCGGAGATGACAAATACCGGCTATTGTATGCTCATGAGCTGGCGCACAGCTGGGTAGGGAATCAGGTAACCTGTGCCACAGCAGAGGATATGTGGCTTAACGAAGGCTGGGCTACCTATGCAGAAGCTTTGTTTCTGGAATATGCCATGGGCAGGAAAGCCTTCAAGGATTATGTAAGGGGAAATCATTACAGGGTACTTCAGCAGGCACATCTGAGAGATGAAGGATACTATCCGGTATATGGTATTCCTGAAGAAATTACTTATGGAACTACGGTATATGACAAGGGGGCTGACATGGTACATACTCTCAGGGGTTTTATGGGAGACGGATTGTTTTTCCGTACCCTCAGGGAATACCTCAGGCAGTATGCTTTCCAATCGGTTACCACACGGGAAATGGAACGTTTTTTTTCTGAATATTCCAGAACCGACCTGATGCCGTTTTTTAATGCATGGATTTATACAGAAGGGTTTCCTGTGTTCACTATTGATTCTATGCATATTATTCACGAAGGTTCCAGATACCGTACCGGAATTTATGTGGGACAGAGGCTTCGGGGCCGGAAATTATTTACGCTTGACAACAGGATAGAAGTACTGTTTGTTGACAGGTATATGAACAGGATTAAAAGAACGGTAAAATTTGCCGGGAATAAAACTTATCAGGAGTTTAAACTTCCTTTTTCCCCGGTGGCTGCATGGCTGGATCCGGAAGAGAAGATTTCTGATGCTGTTACTGATCAGTTAATAATGATCCGTGATCGGGGCAGGTATGAACTTCCGGAAGAAAATATGGTTGTCGAAGTTCTCGATATGACAGATTCATTGCTGCTCAGGCCATCGTTGATATGGATTGAACCCGAAGGAACCGAAATGGAAGGGTATATTGCCGGTGACAGATATTGGGATGTGCAATGGGTTTCCACCGGGAATTGTGTTATGAAAGGCAGCTTTTTTATCGATCAGTATTTTTCTTTTGGAGAAACTTTTTTTGGTCAAATGAAAAAATCTCCGGGTACCGAATCAATATCTCTGTTATACCGGAAAGATGCCGGAGAAGCATGGACATCCATTTCCTTCGAAAAGAAAGCCATGGGTCACAGCCTGGTAGTTATGCCCCGAGAACTGAAACCAGGCCACTATGCCGTGACCGTCCGTCAGGAAAAGACAGGGGGCATAAAATAGCTTTATTACAGCGCCTGCCGGGGAATATGCCTGTTATGGTATTTCCGTTTTTCCGAAAAAAGGTTACTCCAGGATTATATTTTTCCCGGATGGATATTTTACTTCGTAACCAACCCGGAGAGTACGGCTTTCATCTGGCTGGAGGTGCATGTTCCATGTAAAAATACCTGTGTTATGGTTAACACGTGCTCCCGAGCTTTCTGTCAGAGATACTTCAATTTCCTTATTGGTGGATACCGGGAACTGGTCCTGCACCACCAGATGAACAGGTGCAGATTTGTTATTCCTGATGCGGATTTCCCAGCTGCGTGTGTCAGTGACCTTGTTACCGAGGAATTGCTTTTTTGAGTAATCCCTCATCATGGTGCGTTCAACAATGATCTGCCGGTCTCTTCCGAGTGACAGCTCCAGAGTATCGCCCGTACTGCGTGTATCCAGAAAAGACTTTCCCACATAAGTGCCTTCGAAGAACAAATTCATTTCTCCGGGTAGCAGATTATATTTTTTCCATTCTGTAAGTTTTGCCTGTAAAAAGGGATCCCTGTCGAGTTTTGGGACAGCATGGTATGCAAAAATGGCCGGGATGGAAAACCCCGAGATTTCCACCATGTTTTCCTGCCCGTCGGAAGGGATGGTATAGGGAATTTTTATCTCGAATAACACCTGCATCTGCCCTTCGCTTACAGTTGTATAGGATGCTGCTGTAGAGGCTTCCGGAGCGGTTGCCACAGCTTCTTCCATTTCGGACATGTTTCTCATGGGTATGGCCTGTACACCAGCCGATTTTTTCTGCATATCCCGGTATACCGGTTCATAAAAATCCAGATACCATGGATTCAATTTGGGTCTTGTTCCGCCGAGTTGCGGGTTTCCGGTTGAAAGGGTCAGGGGGATTTCTTTCCAGTCTTCGCCTGTATTCTGATAAACGGCCGCTTTGTAAACCAGATCAATGGGTTGTTGAATATCTGTTGCCCGGATATCATACCTGGGAGTCCAGCCGGCCTGGTTCACCATGTAACTGATTTCCAGTTTCCCCTGCTGCGGATTGCCGGCACTGACCTGTATCTGTACTTCACTCACAGGGATCCTGCCTGGACTTCCCATCTGGTTCAATTGATTCCTGATGTTCCGGATTTCCTCTTCCAGGATTCGTGTTTTTTCCTGTAGTTTAATTTTCTCTGAAGATATTTCTGTAAGTCTTTTGCGCAGAAAATCAGCAACTTCTTTCAGCCGTGTGGTTTCCACGCCGTTTTGAGCTCCTCCGATTGCTTTGTTAGCCAGCAACATAGATTCTTCTGCTTCAAATACCTGTTTTAGCCCATCCTGAATGGCTTTTTCCTTTTCCAAAGATTTCAGTTTGCTTTCCAGAGTATGGATTTGCTCGTTCTTTCTTCTGTCCTGCAGATAGTTAATGCGGTGAGAAACCGCCAGAATGGTGAATGCGCCCTTTCCTGAAACCTGTAGGCTCTGGGGATTCAAATCCCTGGGAAGATTTTCAAAAACCAGGGTGGATTTACCCGAGGGTATTGCGGCAGTTCCGGTACGAAAAACCTGGGCTCCTTTCTGAAATACTGTGACGGACTGGATCTTTCCGGTGACAGGGATTGGATCGTTATTTGCCCTGAGTACGGATGGGAATAACAGAGCAAAGCTTATCACGATAATGGGAATGGTTTTCATGACAATGGTTGTTTTGATTAGAACAATGAGGGATGAACAATCATTATGCCACCCATGTACATTTTAGGTAAAGATCGAATAGTTTTTTTTCTATAATGTATTTCTTGAAAAAAATTAAAAATCTGTAAAACCGGTAAGATGATCATACCTTTATTGATGTTCCTTTTCCTGTTTCTTTTTGTCAATATATTTCATTCCTTCTGTAATCCATGGGTCGGGCTTTTCATTTTTGAGGTAATGGGTGAAAAACTGATGGATTTTTTCAGTATAATCCAGCATATTCTCTTTTTTCCTGACCGAATGATTTTCCCCGGCATAAACCAGCATAATCATTGGTTTTTGCATTCTTCTCATGGTAATGTACAATTCGATTCCCTGGTGCCAGTCAACAGCCCCATCTTCATCCCCGAAAGCTACCAGAAGAGGCGTTTCGATATTCTCAGCCTGGAACAGCGGGGAATTCCGTATATATTCGTCCATTAATTCCCAGTAGGGTTTTCTGAATCTGCCCTGACTTGTTTCGAATATTTGCTGATCGGGTGTTCCGGAATTCCAATAAATGGAATTGTACATGCTGATCATGTTGGTTAGCGGGGCTCCTGCTACTGCTGCAGAAAAAAGATCTGTCTGGGTTATGATAAAGGCTGTTTGATAGGCCCCCCAGCTATGGCCCATTAGCCCGATACTGTTTATATCTATCATTCCGGTCTCAAGAATCTTTTCAACACCGGGAAGTACGCAGTTTACAGCCGACATCCCCGGTTCGTTCACTTCGTAAACAATATCGGGTTGGAAGACGAAGTATCCCTGCTGTGAAAAATGAGTGATATTATAAAAGCTTCGCGGGGAAGGATGAATGTACTGGTGCAGCGAGTTGGAGCGTATTTCATAAATATATACCACCATGGGATATTGTTTTCCCGGGACAAAATTGGCCGGGTAATGTAAAATTCCCTGGAGCGGTTTTCCATTCCGGCTGGTGAAGTCAATCAGTTCGGCTTTTCCCCAGGAAAAATGAGATTGTTGAGGGTTGGTTCGGGTGAGGGGTACCGTTTTCCTGAAAAGATTATCAGTAAAATATATATCTGGCGAATCTTCGTAAGATTCTGCCGTGTAAATATAAGCTCTTGTGTTTTTTGCCTTACTCAGCTGCCGGCAAAGTTTATCTTCATACAATAATTCCCGTAGTTTCCCCCCGGGTTCCAGCATACTGAATCCCGATTTTTTGGTCTTGTCTCCGAATTTGGAAAAATAAACCGGCTGATCAGGATCCATCCATTCCTCTTCCCTGTCGAGGCGTAAAATGCGGTAACGTATCTCATTTCCCTCTCCATGGGTCAGATTCAGTGCATGGCTTCCGTCGGGGCGGAAACTCCATGCATCGTATTCTGAATAAAGGATTACTTCCTGGTCGTTTTTCATCCATCCTCCTGACCCGAAGGGAGGTTTTTCAACCAGGGGTCCGTCATCTCTTGTATTCCAGAAAGGTGCAGGAATACTGCCGGTTAAATTGGTATGTTTATTTTCTGCAATATGATATGTCCACCAGTGATGATCCTTGAAATACAGCAGATACTTTCCTTCCGGCGACGACCCCGCAAAATACTGGATCCTGAAATTTGTAAGTACCGGTGTTTTCTTTCCACTGGTAACATTGACCAGGTAAAGATCTCCATGTTCAAGTCGGAATTGCGGCTGATAGGGAGTCTTATCCCATACCATGGCATATTTTTGGTTGCCGGTGAGTGTGGCTTCGCGGGCCTTTTCATCACTCAAACGAACGGTATTACCGGTTTCCGGATGCCATGCGCACAGGTACGAAAAATTTTTATCCCGGTTGTAGTTTTTTTCCTGCCGTGGTTGTATCGGATCGTCCTTCCAGTGCCAGATATCCACACCGGGGATTTTTTCGTTTTTTTTTTGCCCTGATTAACAGAATCTTTCTCAGCAGGCTCCCACTCGATTATCCCGAAAAAGACGGTAGAAAGGTCTTCCGACCAGCGGGGTGTAAAATGCTCACAAATTTTCATGTTCTCCGGAAAGCTTTGCATTTCCCGCTGGTCGAGCACATTCAATGATTGTGGTTTGTTCAGATCATTCAAGGTAAATAGGATATGGCTTTCATCTTTGAACAGGGTATCGGTAAATGATTTCAGAAAGACAAGGGACGAGCCCTCCCTGTCCCATGAAAGCTGACGGTAGTTTACTGTATCACTGTCCAGGATATGGATACGATAGTTGTCAAGGAGGATCAGATGGGCCCCGTTGCCTCTGTGTCCTTCGGTGTTCATTAAACAGGCAAGGTGTGTTCCGGGTTTGTTGAATGACCATTCCGACACGTTTCCAAGGGTCAGATGCGTTCCCTGCTCAAGATTCCTGATGATCAGGTCTTTCCTTCCATCCTTTCCCGCATAGGTTTCCATGGCCAGATGAATGGAATTCCTGGCAAAGGTAAATGACTGAATATCTTTTATTGTTTTTTTCTCACCGTCAGCAAGACAGATCACTACCAGTTTATTTCTGATTTCCTCCTTTTTCTCCTGCATTTTTTCTCTTTCTGCTTCGGAATATCCCATCAGGCAGGCGGCCCATTTTGAATCTTCCGTGAAGGCAAGCCGGTTTCCGTGAGGTATTTCATATGTCTTATCACCCTGAGTTTGTTTGATGAAAAGTGTATCCGTGCCACAGACATAATCCAGGGAATAGGCAATCCATTTCCCGTCCGGCGATATGCTGGTTTGTCCCAGTGAATGCCAGGAATCGTAATCTTCAACCGACAAACAGGGCTTACTTTCCTGGGATAGTACCAGTGAGCCTGGAAGAAGAATAAAAATGAAGATGTACAAACGTAGCGGTAATAAGTGGATTTTATTCATTCTTTCATTAGTATTTGATTTTGACAGAAAGTAAAAGTATGAAATCTTTCCTGTTAGTGAATAAAAAAGGGTAATATTTTACCGGGGTTATCCTGATTTCCGGAACTTATTCAATATCAAGACGATAGATCTTAATATAATCTACCAGCGCTGTGATATTACGTCCTATCCGGAGGTATAAATATTCATTGTAATTTGCCAGAGGTTGCACCCATATTAAGTTATCATTCACATAAAACAGCAAAGATTTGTAAATTATCCTGACGGTCAGCTTATTGAACTCGTCATAACCATTTAAAACAGATTGTCCCGACATGGTATTTGTTGTGCCTATTTTGATTTCCTGAAAAGAGATGCCCAGATGAAAAACCGACTGAAGGGAGAACTGGAAAAATTGATTATCCGGGTTTTCAGTCAGTTTAACCAGTGCTTCGAATTCAAGCAAAGACCCCTTCGCCTCAGGTATAAATTTTCTGACTTCAAAATAAGCCCGGTTGAAATTGGTCAGTCTGTAAAAGCCGTTTTCAATCTGGCTGAGTCCGCTAGTTACAGAGTCTTCAGGCCAGTTTCCTGAATGGTCTGTAAAGTGTTCCGCATATATTTCATTTTTTTGTTCCGGTTTTAGCGATTCATATTCCCTGTACCTGGCCAGGTCATAATTGATTTTCTCCGTGCAGGAGGCAAGCAGGGAGAATGCGATGATTCCGATAAGTCTAAATTTCATTGGCATTAAATTTTAATGTAATCTTAACGAAAGGTAATCCCGGTATGGAATTCTATCCCCTGTGTCAGCATATAATGTCTTAAAGGAGGCATAACGAAAGCCCGGTTGAAAACTCCTTCAAAAAATGCGGTCAATTTATCTGACAGAACGATTGATATTCCTGCTCCTCCGCATATTCCGTAACTCTTGTCGGGAATATTTTCCGGTTCAAGGAAATCTAAATTTAAGACATAATCAGGTTCTATATACCTTCTCTCCTGCATTCCGGTTTGAATCCCGAAAATTTTTCCGGCATAAGGTCCGGCAAACAGATAAGGACGGAATTTTCTTTGCTGAAAAGGGGTGTATATTATATTCGCATTTAATGAGATCATGGAGAATTCAATTTCATAAATATTAAACACATAGGAGGTTTTGCGAAGATTCTGGTAATTGGTAGTTGACAAATCATTGTAATTCAGGAAATTAATATTGAAAGCGCCCGAAATTTGATGTATGGGAGTCTGCCACGTTATTCTGCCACCAGCTTTATAGGAAAAAGAGCGGAAAGGATAATCTTCCTGAAGGTCGGGGAAGTTTTTATAAGTTAATAAATGGTAAAAATGCCCACCAACCATAAAGGAAAAGCATACGGGATTCTTTTGCATATTTTCCAGGGTATAATCCTGATACTCACACATCATGCATTGATGGTATTTTTTGATAAAGCTGATTAACAATTTTCTGGGCAGGTTTTTTGTATTTTCCAGAGAAGATTTGAGAGAAGGGCAGTCATTGAAAAGAATGCGTAAGGTACCAATGGATGATCTGAATTGCCCGATGTTGTCTCTGTGAACGTATTGTACCGAATGAATTCTGAAAGCATTTTCTTTATTCGCAATAACAAAAATTTCTGCAGATTGTTGATCATAATAGCGGTACAGGTCGATCTTGCCATCGATCAGCAATTCCAGGAAGAGATTTTTTTCAGTCTCCTCATCCTGGAATGTTCGGCTTATATATTTTTTCCCCTGATCATAACCGTAACCCAGGATATCTTGAGGTTTGTATTGTAATTTATTTCCTGTTGACTCATCGAAAAGTACGCATAAAACCGTGAAATAGCCCCTTAGCACTTCGGACATAATTATAGTTCAAAAACTGTAATAAAATTATTATAATTATGTCTATGGAAAAGAGAAGTTTTACAAAAGAAGAGAAGCTGGCGATATTAAAAGA
>DSCJ01000096.1 GCA_011049175.1 Bacteroidota bacterium
GAGTAGCTGTTGACGCTCCTCTTCACTGAGTTTTTCAATAGCCTGTTTAATTTCTGACAATTCCATAACAGCATTTTTTTCAAATATACAAATAATTGCTGATTATGTCATAACAAAGCCAGAAAACTACGTAGTCAGGATAGAATAATGTATTAATTAACAGTAATAACTACTGTTAAAAAAATTATCTGATTACAGAATGTATGAAAATAATGTGTTGAAATATCCGGTTCCCCGGTTGATTTTTCTTTACCTGACAAATACCAGGGTATCATTTCCGGAAAACGGTTCATAATAGCGGTATCCTTCTTCTTCAAAATGCTTCAGCTCTTCCGGGTCGGTGATCCGGTTCCTTACCAGGAATCGGGCCATCATGCCCCGGGCTTTTTTGGCATACACCGTGATAACACGGTAATCGTCACCCCTCGCTTCACGGAATTCGGGGGTGATGATGCGGTAAGGGAAATCCCAGTTTCCCACGGCTTTAAAATATTCCTGCGAGGCCAGATTGATCAGCACCCTGTTTGCCCCCGATTCCATTTCTTCCACCAGTTTTTCAGCCAGCCTTTTTCCCCAGAAGGCGTACAGGTCTTTTCCCCTCTCGTTTTTCAGGGGAATTCCCATCTCCAGCCGGTAGGCCTGCATCATGTCCAGAGGCCTCAGCAGACCATACAGTCCCGAAAGGATCCGGATATGTTGCTGCGCGAACAGAAGCTCTTCCCGGTCGAATGTCCCGGCCCGCAATCCCCTGTAAACCTCCCCGCTGAATGCCAGAATGGCGGGGCGGGTATTCTCCGGGGTAAAGGGCAGGGTCCAGCGGGTGTATCGTTCAAACGTAAGCCGGGACAGTTCCGGGCTGATGTCAATAACTTTTTCCAGCTCTCCGGGGCTGAACTTCCGGAGTTCCTGCATCAGTCTGTCCGCTTCCCGTAGAAAGGCGGGACAGGTCAGGGGAACCTCCGGCAGGGGGACATCCATATTTATGGTTTTGGCAGGTGAAAGAAGCGCGATCATGGGTTGTTTTTTCATCATGAAATTAACATCTTTCTGCGGGATTTGTTCTGTTTTTCTATATTTGGGTTGATATTTTTCCCCGCTATGCCTGTCCGTTTCCGGAAAGATCTGCAGTATTACAAATTCAGCCTGTACGGTTTTCTGAAGAACCTGAAATTTTTCGATCCTTTCCTGCTGCTGTTCTTTCTGGAGAAGGGCCTGAGCTTCACACAGATCGGCACCCTGTATGCTATTCGGGAGGTGACCCGCAATATTTTTGAGGTTCCCTCGGGGATCCTGGCCGATGCCATGGGGCGGCGAAAGGCCATGATCACCTGCTTCATGTTCTACATTGCTTCCTTTATCGTATTTTATCTTACCTCGGGATTTACGGCTTTTATTGGTGCCATGCTGCTTTTTTCTCTGGGAGATGCCTTCCGTACCGGCACTCATAAGGCCATGATCTTCGAATACCTCCGGATCAGAGGATGGGAAGATCAGAAAACCCATTATTACGGTCATACCCGGGGATGGTCGCAAATGGGCTCGGCCCTGTCTTCCCTGCTGGCAGCCCTCATTGTTTTCCACGAGGGGACGTACCAGTCGGTTTTCCTGTATTCAACCATTCCATACGTGCTGGATATGTTATTGATGATCAGTTACCCTTCCGTTCTTGATGGGAAAGAGCGGGGGGGCGGGATGAAGAAAATCGGGCAGAATTACAGAAAAGTGGTGGGGCAGTTCATTCATTCATTCAAAAATCTGGCCGTACTGGGAGCTATTCTGAATGTTTCCTCTTTCAGCGGATATTACAAAGCAGTGAAAGATTACCTGCAGCCGTTTATCCGCACTTTTGCCCTGGGATTGCCCCTGATGGCTGGCTTGGAAGACAAGCAACGTGCCGCGGTACTTGTGGGTGTTTTTTATTTTATCCTGTATTTCCTTACCTCTTTTGCTTCCCGGTCTTCTGGAAAAGTTACCGAACGCATCGGAAACATCGCGCTGGTGGTGAACCTTACCCTGATCGCGGGGGTTGGGGCCGGTATGCTGAGCGGATTGTTTTATGAACTGGGCTGGGTGCTTCTGGCCATTCTTTTCTATTTTCTGGTGTTTGTGCTTGAAAACCTGCGTAAACCGGCGGGTATCGCCTATGTGTCGGAAAAACTGGATCAGGATATCCTGGCTTCTGCCCTTTCGGCTGAATCACAGGCCGAAACCCTGTTTGCGGCTTTGCTGGTGCTGGTGCTCGGTTTCAGTGCGGAATGGTTTGGGGTGGGATATGGACTGATGGCTACTTCAGGATTCATACTGCTTGTTCTACCCTTGATCAGGGCATGCATAACCTGGCGAAGGAAAACATAACGCCCCGGTCCACATGAATCCCGGCCAATGAAAAGGGAACAAATATGCATTAATTGAACAAAACCTGTTTATTTTGTATTGAGTTTGTACAGAAAACCGGTGCCAACTAAAACGGAAGTCACATAAACGTAATAAACACGGCGAGTTATGAAAAACCTGCTTGTACCTGTCGATTTTAGAGACCCTTCCCTTAAGGCATTCCGGGTGGCCTGCCGCTTTGCCTCCGATCAGAATTTCAGTATTGTGTTGCTGAATGTGCTGGAAACGCCAGGCCTTCTGGCAGAATTTTTTGCTTCCGGCGACGATCTGGTAAGAATTACCGATCAGGCCAAAGACCGCATGCTGGAGCTGGCTTCCAGGGTTAAGGAGGAATATCCCGGGTTGAAAATAAGCACCCGGGTGGAGAGGGGAAAGCCGCATCAGGAAATCCTCGAGGTGGCGGAAGATATCCGGGCACGAATGATCTTTCTGGGGGAAAACCATCAGGGGTCGGGAGCCGAGCAGGAACTGGGCACCACCGTGTACCATGTAACCCTGAAATCTCCGGTGCCCGTTCTTACTGTGAAGGGAAATATTGAAAAACTGGGGGATAAAATCGTAGTGCCACTGGATCTGACGCGTAGTGTCAGGCGCCAGTTGTTCAGCGCACTGGTATACGGACTGAATTACGGGGCAGAAATTCATCTGGTATCGGTGGTCATTGGAGGGATCAGCATCAAGGATAGCAGGATATACCAGAGACTGAAGGCCGCGAAGAAAAGCCTGGAGGAAAACGGGGTGAAATGCCACATGAAGCTGTTTGAACGTTCGGATACTCTTCCTTATATCAGGGTTCTGGAATACACCCGGGAGATCGGGGCCGGGATGATCCTGGTCATGACCCACGAGGAGGGATATACCTATGACAATTACATCGGCGCTTTTGCGCACCATATCATCAATGAATCGGAAGTTCCCGTCATGAGTCTGACTTCTTCGGCATCGAAAAAACATTTCGGGGTGACCATCAAGGGAATCGTTGATCCTCTGGGCATGCTGTTTGCTACCTGAACCATAAACGGGGCCGGGAGTACCTGATATGCATCAAGCATTGCTGATATACCTGACCGTGGGAGGTGCGGCTTTTCTTTTTCCGGGAGTCGGCGGGAAAAGAAGGGCGCTGGTTCCGGCTCTGCTTCTGGCAGGTTTCTTTCTTTTCTTTCTGTTCAAACTGCCCTTCATTGCCGAAACAGGGGCCTGGCACCAGGTGATTCTGTGGATCCCGGAGCTCGGTCTGAACCTGGAATTTCTGCTTGACGGACTGAGTCTTTTCATGGTGATCCTGGTAGCTGGAATCGGCGCACTGGTTTTTCTGTATTCCCGGGTTTACATGAAAGAATATCAGGAGACCGGGCGATTTTACCTGTATCTCTTTCTGTTTGCCGGCTCCATGACAGGACTGGTACTTTCAGCCAATCTGATCCAGTTGTTCATTTTCTGGGAGCTGACCAGTGTGTTGTCATTCCTGCTTATCGGGTTTTTTCACGAAAAGGCGGAAGCACGCCGGGCAGCTTTCCAGTCGTTATACATTACCGGATTCGGTGGTTTGTGTATGCTGGCCGGGATTATCCTGCTGGGAAGCATTCCCGGAAGCTATTCCCTGCCGGCCTGGCTGGCATCTTCTGCTGCGATCAGGGCAAGTTCTTTTTATGTTCCTGGTCTGCTGCTGATACTGGTGGGCGCTTTTACCAAATCGGCCCAGTTCCCGTTCCACTTCTGGCTTCCTACGGCCATGAAAGCTCCGGCTCCCGTGAGCGCATACCTCCATTCGGCCACCATGGTCAAGGCGGGTTTTTTTCTGCTGGCCAGGCTGGCTCCTGTCCTGGGGGGTACGCCCGAATGGAAATACATCATTTCTTCGGTGGGCGTGCTGACCATGCTTGTGGGGTCGTATCTTGCCATCTCACAAAAAGATATCAAATCCATTCTGGCCTATACCACCATCAACGGGCTGGGCATTCTGGTGCTGCTGATCGGGATCAATACGGAGCAATCGGCCAGCGCCGCCCTGATCTTTCTGTTTGTTCATGCCATGTACAAAGCCACCCTGTTTATGATGGCCGGAATGATTGAAAAAAAGACAGGGACCAGGGACATAGACCGGTTGGGCGGGCTGGCCCGCCATATGCCGGTGAGTTTTATCATTGCTCTGCTGGCGGCGCTGTCGATGGCCGGACTGCCTCCCATGCTGGGTTTCCTGGGGAAGGAACTGATCTATGAGGCCAAGGTGGAACTGCCGGGCATCAATTTTCCGTTGCTGGTGCTGGGGGTTTTGTCGAATATTCTGATGGTAGCTGTTTCTCTGGCATTCCTGTATAAAATATTTCTGGGCCCGCCACGCCGGTATGCTGTGGCCCCCGATGAAAAAGGATGGCTCTTGCTGGCGGGTCCGGCTGTTCTGGCATTATTCAGCCTGGTGCTGGGTTTGTTCCCCGACCTGATTGGGAATACCCTGATAAATACGGCGCTTCCGGTTATGCATGCCGGGGCCGGGGAAGTTGATCTGAAGATATGGCACGGAGTGAACACGGTGTTTTTCCTTAGCCTGCTTACGGTGTTCTTCGGATTGCTCCTGTCATGGCTGATCATCCGGAAAACCACCCTGCTGGAAGCGTGGAGGCGAATGAACAATGCGATTTTCTACATCCGGTTCAGCGAACTGTTCTCAGCTGCCATTGACCGGTTTATCGCTTTTTCCGGGCGTAAGGAGAAAGTAATGCAACACGGGTACCACCGGTACTATATTCTGACCATTGTATCGTTTACCGCCCTTCTGATGTGGGGGAAGGTAATCCTGGGAGGAGTGGAATGGCCGGAAATGCATGTCCGGGTTGAATCTTTCTTTATCCCGGTCCTGGTGGGGGTGATGGTGCCAGCCGTTCTGTACAGCACCCTTACCCGGTCGAGAATGGCCGCCATTATTGACATGGGGGTCGTCGGATACGGTATATCACTGATATACATGTATTTCAGTGCGGTAGACCTGGCCATAATGCAGATCCTGGTCGAAACGCTTACGGTGGTGATATTCGTGCTGGTGCTGCAGCGCCTTCCCCGTTTTGCCATCCTTTCCACCAGGAGGACACGTATCAGAGACCTGACGGTGGCCCTGGTATTCGGCAGTGTGATGACCATGGTGGCTCTTTTTGCCGTGCAGGCAAATGTGCCGAAACCCGTTTCGGAATATTTTCAGGACCGGAGTTTGACCGATGCTTTCGGAAGGAACGTGGTGAATGTGATTTTGGTTGATTTCAGGGCCTTCGATACGCTGGGTGAAACGGTGGTTTTGATCACGGCTGCCCTGGGTATCCTTGTTTTAATCGGGAAAAAAACAGGAAAAATATGAATTCGGTTATTTTACAGATTGCGGAAAAGTATATCCGGTGGCTGTTGTTGTTTTTTGCTTTGACGGCTTTGCTGAGAGGGCATCATTTTCCTGGGGGAGGATTCATTGCAGGGCTGCTGGCTGGTTTGGCCGTTGTTTTCCGGAGTCTTGCCTACTCGGAAGAAAAGGTCTTCCGTGATTTCCCGGTCAGACCGGTTACCCTGTTAAGTGCCGGCCTGATCATGATACTCCTGAGCTTTCTTCCTGCCTGGCTCACAAACAGGCCGTTCATGACAGGTGTCTGGGTGAAGCCGGTCCTCCCTCTGGCCGGGGAACTCAAACTGGGAACGCCCCTGGTATTCGATACGGGGATCTTTCTTTCGGTAACGGGGGTGATTCTGTTATTTCTTTTTTCCCTGAAAATACCTGAAAAATGGAAGTGATACTGGCCATCCTTGTGGGAATACTGTTCACAGCCGGAGTATACCTGCTGCTCAGAAGGAGCATTGTAAAATTTATTATCGGGTTTA
Source organism: Bacteroidota bacterium (assembly GCA_011049175.1). Taxonomy (GTDB): domain Bacteria; phylum Bacteroidota; class Bacteroidia; order Bacteroidales; family VadinHA17; genus HyVt-105. Next base: position 6,250 of record DSCJ01000096.1, read on the forward strand.
TTTTTATCAGCAATGCCACCAACCTGCTGGTATTTATGGCATCGGGCCTGCTGGCCGGAGCGCCTGCTTTTATCCGTGATGAAGGGGGCGAAAAAATTATTATGGCCGATCCGGTACCTCAGGCCTTGGTGCTTACGGCTATTGTAATCGGTCTGGGGATCACCGCCTTTACACTGGCTTTGAAATACCGGTTTTTTCAGGTGACCGGAACCGACGACCTGGACCAGTTGAAACGAACCGACCAGTAAATGAACACCGCCGCCGCCCTGCCCATACTGATTCCTCTGGTGCTGATGATCATTATGATCATCAACCGGTCGGATACCCTGGCCAGGTGGACCGGTGTGGCCGGAAGCCTGTTATTGCTTGCCTGCTCGGTTTACCTGTTTGCAACGGTGAGGCATTCCGGTATCCTGACCCTGCAGGCGGGGGGATGGAGGGCCCCTTTCGGAATAACCCTGGTGATTGATCTGTTCAGCGGGCTGATGTTGATGGCCGGGTCGGTGATTCTGGTGGCCGTATCGGTTTTTTCTGTCCGGTTCATCAGGGAAGATTGCTGCAACAACCGGTTTTATGTTTTTTTCTTTTCGCTTGCCATGGGGCTGAACGGATCTTTCATCACGGGCGACTTATTCAATCTGTTTGTATGGTTCGAGGTTCTGCTGCTTTCTTCCTTTGTGCTGATTACATACGGCAGTACACCGCAACAATTGAAGGGAGGTGTTAAATACCTGGCCCTGAATTTGCTGGGATCTCTGTTCTTCCTGGCGGGAACCGGCCTTTTTTACGGGGAAACGGGGACCCTGAACATGGCCCGTCTGGCAGAACTCTTGCGTGAGGGAGAATATTCTGCTTCGCTGAATGTGTCGGCCATACTTATTTTTGTGGCATTCGGGATAAAGGGGGCGGTTTTTCCCTTTCACTTCTGGCTGCCGGCTTCTTATCATACGCCCAATATCACTATTACCTCGTTGTTTGCCGGATTACTGTCAAAAGTAGGGGTGTATGCCATGATCCGGGTGTTTACCCTTTTGTTTATGCACGATCAGGTGTTCTGGCAACATCTTTTCCTGGTAGTGGCAGGCCTCACCATGGTAATAGGTGGCATGGCCGCCACCGCACAATATGAAACCAGACGGGTGCTGTCCTACCACATCATCAGCCAGATAGGGTATATGGTAATGGGCCTGGGTATCTATACCCCGCTGGGAATAGCCGGCGCACTGTTTTTTATGATCCATAATATGCTGGCCAAAACCGCTGCCTTTATGGTGGCGGGCCTGATCCGGCGGGTGAAGGGAAGTTATGAACTGATGGAAATAGGAGGATTGTACAGGGAAAGACCCTTGCTTGCCGTACTTTTTATCGTTCCGGCATTTGCCCTGGCAGGGGTTCCTCCTCTTTCCGGATTCTTTGCCAAATTCATCCTGATAAAGGCCGGCCTGGAAGACGGCCATTACTGGATCACGGCCATGGCGGTTTTTACTGCCATGCTCACCCTCTTTTCCATGATCAAAATCTGGAACGAGGCTTTTTTGAAAAAAACACCGGGGAACCACCCCGGAATCAATCCTCCTGTCAGGTTGAACTGGATTGACCTGTTCCCTCCGGCTTTTCTGGGATCGCTGAGCATCCTGATGGGCCTGTTTGCGGGCCCGGTGTTCCGGTTTGCTTTGGAAGCCGCCCGGGTACTGACCAATGTATCCCCTTATATTGAAAGTGTTATATACGGATTGTCACCATGAAGCTCATTCTGAGGTTATATTATATTCTCGAGTTTGCCTTGTATTACCTGGTAAAGCTTTTGCAGGCCAACCTGCTGATCGCCTGGGATATAATCAGTCCTACCCTGCATACCCGGCCGGGGTTTGTGAAAGTGGGCCTTCGTCTCAGGACCGATACCGGACTGTTGTTGTTCAGCAACCTGGTTTCCATGACCCCGGGAACCCTGGTGACAGATGTCAGCGGGGATAAAATAACGGCCACTGTACACGTGCTTTACATGCAACAGAAAAAGCAAATACTTGAACAAATGGACGACATTCAGAAAAGGATTGCCCGAATCACCGGACAGATTAACGGTAGAAAACCATGATTTATCAAACCATTTTATATGCGGCCATGGCTAACCTGATCCTGGCCATGGCGTTGACCCTGGTGAGGCTTGGCAGGGGGCCGGCTTCCGGTGACCGTGTGGTGGCCCTTGACCTGGTTGCATCCATATCCATGGGAATGATCCTGGTATACAGCCTGTTCACGGAAGAGGCTGTATATCTGGATATCCCTGTTCTGATTGCCATGGTATCGTTTATCGGTACTGTGGCCATATCTGCCTACCTGAAACATAAAAAATGAAACAGATCTTTCTGTCGCTTCTGGTTTTTTCCGGAACTCTTTTTATTCTCATTGCTTCGGTGGGCCTGATCCGGTTCAGGGATCTGTACAGCCGGATGCATGCCACTACCAAGGCCAGTTCTTTCGGACTGATGCTGATCCTGATCGGGGTCGCTCTGTTTTTCAACCTGTGGCCCGTTTATCTGAAATCCCTTCTGGTTATAGCTTTCGTGTACCTCACGGCTCCCCTGGCCTCACACGCCGTTGCCCAGTCGCAGAAAGGCCGGGAAGATGACGGGGAAGGAAATGCCGCTCGGGTAAAAAAGAACGGCTGAGAATTTCTCAGCCGTCCGCCTGGTGTATTTTTTATGAAGGATTTACACCTTTAGGCTGTTCAGCATCCACAGGTTCTTCTCAGCTGCCGAGATAAAGTCGCCCATGAGAGCTACCGTTCCTTCGTCGCCGGAATCTCCTGCCATTTCCGCGATCTCGCGGAACTGACCCAGCAGGTGCTCCAGGTTGGCAATGGTTTTTGCCACGGTTTCCGAAGGAGAGTCCACATTCTTTTCAGCCTTCAGGCTGGCATGCTTGAGATAATCTTCAAAAGTATGCAGTGGCTTGCCTCCGATCATCAGGATCCTTTCGGCAATCTCGTCAATGTCTTCTGCCGACTGCGTATAGAATTCCTCAAATTTTTCATGCAGCATGTAGAACTGCTGTCCTTTTACCAGCCAGTGGAAGGCGCGCAGGTTCTGATAATAGATCTGGTAATCGCTCAGCAATTGGTTCAATTTATTTACCAGGTCCGGATGGTTGATGTACACATTTGATTTCATAATGGTTAATTTTTCGGTTTTTATTTGTGTTGTTTGAGACAAATATACTATAATTGATATTTATATTAATTATATATACATAAATATAAGTTATGAATTTTAATCAATTGTTGTATCTGAAGGAATTGATCCATAGCGGAAGCTTTACAAAAGCAGCTGCCAAACTCGGGATTTCACAGCCGGCCCTGAGCACCCAGATCAAAATGCTGGAACAGGAAAGCGAAATAACCCTGATCGACCGGCATGCCCGGCCAATAAAGCTTACTTCTGAGGGAGAGGAGGTATATCAGATAGTACTCGAGATTTTGCAACGAATGGAGAGTTTGAGTGAAATTTCCCTGCGCTTGCAGGGGAAGAGGGAAGGAGTGCTGATTCTGGGGATCATTCCCACCCTGGCGCCTTACCTGGTGCCCCTGTTCATGGATGAACTGCAGGAAAAATATCCCCGCCTGGAACTGGTGATCGAAGAGCTGATCACCGAAGAGATCATCCGGCGGATCAGAACGGGGCATCTCGACGGGGGGGTGATTTCCACCCCGGTGGAAGCCGGGAAACTGCATTTCCGGATACTTTTCTACGAGCAATTCTTTTTATATGTATCCGACCGGCACCCTTTGTACTCCCGGGAATATGTCACCATGAACGACATCGACCTGAACGATCTGTGGTACCTGAAGGAAGGGAATTGTTTTCAGAACCAGGTGAATGCCGTTTGCCGGCTGGCGGGACGAACAAAAAGCAGGGGCAACCTGGTATATAAAAGCAATTCCATTGAGTCGCTGCGCCGGATTGTAGAGACCAGGCACGGAATGGCATTTCTTCCTGAACTGGCCACGATGTCCGTTCCTTCCGAAAGGGAAGACATGATCAAACCCATACGGGGTGTGGAACCAGTCAGGGAGATCAGCCTGGTGACCGGTTCGGTCTATGCCAGGCGCCATCTTCTGGATGCTTTTGTGGAAGTGGTCCTATCGCAACTCCCTTCCCACATGAAAACCAGGCCGTCGAAATGGGTGGTGGCTACGGAGTTGTCGGTGGGTCAGTTTTCCTGATCCTTTCTGAAGGGTTGGTCCGGAGCACAGGCACACTCAATTGCTTTCCTTTTCATTCCCTTTTTCAAAGTCGTCTACCGTAAGGAAAGAGTACTGGTAACTCATGGGGATAATGGCATTGTAATCCTCCACCCGGGCGCCCGACATGCAAGCCTCGATAATTTTTCTTCCGGTGGAACACAGTTCCGGGGTCAGATATTTTTCGAGCTCTTTCTGAAAGAAATCGAACAGGATCTTTGCGCCGGCATCATACCCATCGGTACCCACATCGGTTTGCTTGTGCACCTGCAGAAAGCGCGATGGGATCTTGGATCCTTCGATGGTGAGGTAATTCAGTTCATATCCCAGCAGCGGGCACCTGGCTTCCTGGTACTGGTCGCTTCTGAGCTTTGCATTTCCCCGGCGGGTGAGGTATTCTCTCATCAGCAGCTGGGGTTTGAAACCCACTTTCCATGTGCCGATGTGCTGGTTGGGGACCAGGGTGTACCGCATCCTCGGTGTCTGGATGATCTGTTCCAGGAGTAAATTGGCGTGGGTTGACATTTTTCCCGTGGCAAAAGGCCAGTAGGATCCCACTCCTTCAGAGCCCATGGCCCCTGCTCCTACAATGCTGGGGTTTCCGTGTCCCCTGGGAGAAACCAGTCTCCACAGCCAGGCCAGGGCGGGGGGAAGGATATGGAAAAGACCTATGATTCCGTAACTGGGATTTTCCCGTGAGCAGGGAGGAGTGCGCACCCCGAAACTGCGTACATCCACTTTTACCGGATGGTCGATCACACCGGGTACGAAATCCCTGGGAAGTACCACCCGCGGGTTGGGGCAGGGTATTCCCGGTTCGTCTTCTATATGATCCCATACCAGGGCGGTGCTGTCGGGGTTGGTCTTGATGTTCAGGAACAGCAGGGGTTTTTCAGAGCGGATGGTCAGTTTTTCCAGAAAAGGATCGTCTCCGTAATCCCTGATCCCGTCAACCCTGATAAACCAGGCATTTTCGGCATCCAGCACGGTGAGTTTGCCGTTCTCTTTCTGAAGGGAGGGATGGCACAGGGCCATGTCGTCCGAAACCGGATGGAAGACACAGAACAGGGGGATGCTGATCAGCCGTTTTTCGCCCGTGGTCAGATGTTCCCCTATCAGTACCTGGCCGGTGGGTTCCCTCACGACATTCTGCAGCATTTCGCTCTTCCCACCCCCGCTGGCCCCTTCGTGCATAAAGGTGGTGATGTTGTCGTACGGGCTCACAACCTGGACGGTGGAACAGTGGGCAGTGATCCAGCCTTCTTTTTCTCCCTTGTCAAGCAGAGCTCCGTAAAGGCCTTTTTTTGCACTTGGGCCGGGATAGAGGTTATAGGAATAAATTTCGTGCAGTTTTTCCGATCGTTTGTGCACCACTACCTGTTTCCCGTCAAAGTGGGTGTGGCGGAATGTGGGGGCCACATAGATCACCGAATCAATGGTTTGTTTCTGCTCCAGTTCCTCCGGAGGAACCAGTCGCTGCAACATGGAAAGACCCATGGCAAAAAAGGCCGCATTGGCCGGGGCAATGGCTATTCCGCTGAGGCCGATGTTTTTTCTTCCGGCAAAATAGAAAAAAACGGCCAGTTCCTGCTCCTGCAGCCAGGCCAGGGTTTCATCCTTAAGGGAATCGAAGGCATATCCGAACCTGTCGCGGAAACGCACCTTATCGGTGGGAAGGTCGTCGGCAATAGCCATGGTATTGGGATCCCGCCTGCGCATGTACGGCTCTGTGTAATTGGCGGCAATGCCGTTGCGCACCCGGTGTACCACCGCCTCGGTTACGGTTCCTTTTCCCGGAATATCGTACTTTACCTCAAAGGTGTTCCTGCCGGGGCCTCCAACCGCTGCCACCGCCAGATCATCTACCGATCCAAAAATCCGGAAGCTGCGCGCCCGGCTGAGCAGATCATGCACATTGGGTGGCAACACAACCTTTTTCTTCTCCAGGATACTGAAAAATTCCCTCATGATGGTTTGTGTTTATGCAGCAAAATAAACAAAAATCATTCACTATAAGTCAAACCTGTCAGTTCCTCCTTCCTCTGTTTGCCTTCCCTGTTTTTCAGTCTGTTACTATCCAGCTTCCCCCGATCAGACAGGGTGTGTTTCTTGGGGTGATGTATTTGGCTACAATGTCGATACGGGTTCCTGACTGGTTTCTGCTGAGGGGGATTTCTCCCGTACCTTTTTCCCCTCCCAGGGGGGGGCGGTCGGCAGGCAGGTATTTGCCTTCCAGTAACTTGCCCGGATAAAACGTTACCCTGGATGAACGGTTGGAAAGCTGTACCACGAGCAATCGCTGGCCTTCGTAATCCCGGTTGCGAACAACCCTGAATACAATGGACGGATAGATTTTTTCCGGGTCGCCTTCGTGATCGAACTCATGGATCACATTGCTGATCATTCCCTGATGGAAATACACCTCCGACATCAGCTGGCCGCTTTTGTAATACCGCCTTTCCCATCCATGCTGTATGCCCATCTCATAGGAACGCTCCCGGTACACTTCACCGGTTCCGTAAAATTTCTTTTCAATGCCGTGTTTTTTCCCGTCCACATAGTTTACTTCCGTATTTTTTGTACCGTCGGAGTAAAACGAAACGGAAGGTCCGTTCGGGACGTTGTTTTTCATGGTGACCTTTGAGTACAGGTTCCCCTCTTTGTCGTAGAAATTCCTGACATAGGTATCCGGTTTTTCTGCCAGGGTGTCTTTTTCACCGGTGGCGGGTTCCGGCCCGGAGGAAGACCTGCAGGCTACGGCCCACAGAGATATGGCTACAGGTATGAGTACGATCAAACGGGATTTCATGGGATGCCTGGTTTTTATCCCATGAAGATAACACATTTTTTACTCATATTTCAGGGTTTCTGCCGGATTGGTCCTGGCCGCCTGCCAGGTCTGGTAACCCAGTGCCAGCCATACAACCGCCAGGGAAAGGATGCCTGCCGTCAGGAAGATCCACCATTCGAACCCGATCCGGAACGGGAACTGCCTGAGCCATCCCCTGACCAGATGCCATGCAACGGGCCATGCCAGAAGGTTGGCTACCAGGGTCATTTTCAGAAATTCGGCGCTGACTTCCTTCATCACACGCCCCATTCCTGCCCCGAACACCTTGCGAATGCCTATCTCCCGGGTCCTTAGTTCGGTCAGAAACATCGACAGGCCGAACAGTCCCATGGAAGCGATCACCATGATCAGGACCGTAAAGAGATGGAGCACCTTTTTCAGCCTGATCTCCTCACGGTACATCCGTTTGAATTCATCTTCCAGAGGAGTGACGGAAACATCTGCATCGGGATAGATATCGAAAGCAGCTGCCATAATCCCTTGTCTTACCATTTCGGACGGGAATCCCTGACCGTATCTCACGACCACTTCCCGGGTCATTTCCGGATCGGGGACAAATGCCATGGGTTCAAAGGGATTGTGCAGGGAGTGGTAGTGAAAGTCTTCCACCACCCCGATAATATGCCCCAGATCGGTGGTGAAACTCAGGGGATTTTCCAGGTTCATTCGTGCGGCTGCCGTTTCATTGATAATGACGGCCTCCCGGTCGGTTCCCCTTTCATCAGAGAAGAATCTTCCCTGTAACAGCCTGAAGCCCATGGTTTCCATGAATGAATAATCCATATAGATCATTTCAATGGCCATGGTTTCTTCGGGATTACCCGGGAGGGATATCTGTGTGTTGAAATAACTGTTGGTAGGTGGCGCCCAGAGGGTACCGGCTGCAGCCTCCACACCCTGAATCCCCCTGATTTTTTCCAGGAAGGCAGGATAATGGGTTTGAAAGGCGTCGTCCCTGATCCTTACCTTCAGGATGTTTTCATGGTGATATCCGGGATCCCGGTGAAGCATGTAATGGATTTGACGTTGTATGAAACCTGTTCCGGTAAGCAATCCCGAGAAGCTCAGTATCTGAAAGAAAACCAGACTTTTACGAAATATAGCCCTGTTGCGGCCGCTGACCGGTGATCCCTGGATGATCTGTACCGGCGGAGTACGGGAAATGAAGGCTCCGGTGTACCAGCCCGATAACAGACCGATGATCAGTGTGATCAGCAGGAAAAGCAGGATGATGCCCGGACTGTTGTGGTAGATGCCGATCCTTGTTTCGAACAGGCGATTGATCATGGGAAGGTTGATCTCAACCAATATCAGGGCCAGAGGGAAAGCCAGCAATACAAACAGGATGGCTTCGGTGAAATGCTGTATGTACAGGTCGCCCATACCGGCTCCCAGCACCTTTCGCACGGCCGACTCCCGGGTCCGTTTCATGGCCGAAGCGGTAGTGAGGATCATGAAGTTGGTGGTGGCTACCAGCAGGAGCAAAAACCCTATCAGGGAAAAGAGATAAAGATCCCGCAGATTGCCGGCCGGTATCCACAGGTTAAACAGATGACCGGAGTGAAGGTGTATGTCGTACAGGTTTTGCAGTCTGTATTCTGTGGTCCCTGCGGGATGACGTTTTCCTGTCAGCTCTGCCAGGTTCCTTTCCACCTGTTCAGGTTCTGTTTTTTCTTCCAGCAGAAGGAACAGGGGGCATACCGCAGCATACCATGAGGTTTTGAGAAATGTTTCGTCCAGTGTTACCTGCCCGTTGGTGATCAGATCGTTCCGCATGAACAGGAAAGCCATATCCATTCCGGTGAGGAAATCGGCCGTGATGGATGATCCGGCGGGCATGTCTTCAAAAACAGCCCGGATCTCCAGGGAATGTGTTTCTCCTTTCGACCGTACCAGGAGGTTTTGCCCAATGGGATTCCCTTCTCCAAAGAGTTTGCGGGCCTGGCTTTCCGAAACGGCAACTTTCCCGGGCCCGGCAAAGACTTCCTGAGGGCGGCCCGCTTTCACCTGGAAAGAAAAAACCCTGAAAAATCCACTGTCTGCACACAGTATGCGGGCTTCCCCGGAGAATTCGCGGGCAGGCCCCGTTTGTACGCCTGCAGGCCGGTAAGTGAAATTTTCAGTGAAATACAGGGGAACTACTTCTTTTACACCCGGTATTTCTTCCCGTATCATATTCCCCAGTACAAGGGGGCCCCAGGGGACATCGGTGTGGTGCAGTGTGTCATGGGCGATTATCCGGTAAATGCGGTCTCCGTTGGTGTGGAATCTGTCATATGACAGTTCTGTTCTCAAAAATCCCATGATGAGAAAAGAGGATGCCAGGCCCACCGATAATCCGGCCAGAATGATGAATGAAACGGATTTTTGCCTGCTGATGATCCTCAGACTGCTTTTCAGGTATTTGACGACCATTTGGGTACCTCCTGTTTTTAAACGTATTTCCTTTTCGTTATTATTCATATTTCAATACCTCCGCCGGATTGGTCCGTGCCGATTTTACGGCCTGAAAACTTACCGTCAGCAGGGTGAGCAGAAGGGAAAGCACGGTACCGGCAAAAAAGACCATGGGATCCAGGCCGATCCGGTACGGGTAGTTCTGCAGCCACTGATGTAAAGCATACCATACCAGGGGATAGGCCAGCAGATTGGCCAGCAGGATTCTGGCGGTGAACTCTCTCATGAATAACAGGGCGATGCTCAGGCTGTCTGCTCCCATGGCTTTCCGTACCCCGATTTCCCGGGTGCGCCTTTCGGTGGCAAAAAGCGACAGGGCAAACAATCCCATGCTGGCCAGGAAAATGGCCAGGATCGTGGCTACAAGCACTGTCTGTGCGAATTTCTTTTCCGTTTCGAACATATGGCTCAGGCGGTCCTCAAGAAACTGACCGTAGAAGGCTGTTCCGGGAAAAATTTCGTCAAAGGCGGTTTCCACCTTCCCAATGGTTTCCGGATGCGTGTTGCCCAGTTTTACTACCACGTTTTCCCGGCGGTTCCATGGATTCAGAGTAATCACCAGGGGGTTTATTTTTTGCTGTACAGGACTGTAATGAAAATCTTCCACCACCCCGATGACGGTGAATGTGGTATCGCGGAAAATGGTTTTTCCCAAAGGTTCTTCCCATCCAAGCTCCTTTACCAGGGTTTCATTGACCAGCATGGCATACCGGTCGTCGGCCCGTTCTTCCGAAAAATTCCGGCCTTTCCTGATCCTGATGCCAAGGGTGGAGATATAGGAAGGATCAATATCCAGTGCATGGAACATCATCGATTTTTCGTAACCTTCCGGCCGGTAGCCGTTCATGGTCAGCCCGTAGCCCGGAACTCCCGAACCCATCCCGGCTGCCCTAACCTGGGGAATTCCGCTGAGACGGTTCCTCAGCAATCCGGCTTTCTGCTGCATTTCTGCATTGATCATCGGTATGACCAGGATGTTTTCCCGGTCATATCCGGGATCTTTTTTCTGCAGGTAATCGAGCTGCAGGTAGATGAAAGCTGTGGCGATGATCAGTGCCACGGAAATAATATACTGGATGATCACCAGGGTATTCCTTAACACCGGTTTCCCGGTGGATGACTCCGTCATCCCGCGGAGGGAACGGATCGGGTCCATCCCCGACAAGCGGACGGACGGGTACAGGCTCGATATACCGCTCACCACGATCAGTAACAGGGGATACCCCAGCAGCAGCTTCCAGGGGGTGATCTGGTACAGATGAATTTCGGTGCCTGTGAGCCGGTTGAACGAAGGCAACAGCATTTCCACCATGATCAGGGAAAGAATGCCGGCCAGAAGAGTCATCGACAGGGTTTCTGTGGTGAACTGCCTGATCAGTTTGTCGCGGGTGGCGCCCGCTGCTTTCCTGATACCTATTTCCCGTGCGCGCTGAGAACTGCGGGCGGTAGTCAGGTTGATATAATTAAAGGCGGCGATGAGCAGGATAAGCAGGGCGATCCCGCTGAAGATCAGGGTGCGGGTAAACGTGCCGGTCCGGCCCAGTTCATAGTCGTAATCGGCAAACAACCTGATCTTCTTTACGGGAAAAAGAGACAGGTCGACCCGGGCCCCGTAATTTTCATATTCCCGGTTGATCTTTTCATACACCAGGGGAATGAACTTTTTTTCCAGGGTGTCCGGAGAAACCCCTTCTTCCAGCAGCAGGTAGGTATAATAACTGTAACCTCCGTCCCAGGATATGTACGGATCGAACAGACGGAAATAATCATCCATCGACATGATCAGGTCGAAATTCAGATGTCCCTCGTCGGGTGGATCTTCCACCACACCTGTTACCGTACACGCTGTCAAATGGTTCCAGTCGATCGTTTTCCCGACCGGATCTGCTTCCCCGAAAATTTTTTCAGCCATCGAGCGGGTGATCACCACCGAGCCCGGCCTGGAAAGCACATCGGCCGGATGACCATGCAGCAGGTTAAAGCTGAATACCTGAAAGAAATTGGTGTCGGCAAAAAAACCTCCGATATCCCTGAACACCTTCTCTTCGTATTCAACCATTCCTCCCAGATCGATCAGCCTGACCTGCGAGCGGATCTCCGGAAAAGTGGCCGCCAGCGCGGGACCCATTACCGGACTCGAAATTGCCCCCAGGTTTTCCTTCCCCTGTATAACCAGGTTCACCCTTAATCGGTACAGGTTATCAATGTTTGTGTGGAACCGGTCAAAAGAGATTTCCCGGTTTACATACAACAGGATCAGAAGGGAGCAGCTGATGCCAATGGCAAGCCCAAAAATATTAATGAATGAAAACATTGCCGAGCGGCGTACAAACCGGATGGTGGTTTTCAAATAATTCCGTATCATTTCAAAGTAATATCAATTTTTTTTCCGAAAGTTCAATTGCTGTACCAATATAAATAATAAACATATTATCAGGTAAATACAAATTAATTGACAGGTTGGTAAGAGAGAATATGTTTCATAATGATACAAACGTTTGTATCATTTCGGAACAGATTGATTATCTTGTTCCGGATTCGGATTTCTGATGCCATGAAAAAAGGAACGGTTCTGATAGTGGATGATGACCGCGACGTACTGCTTTCCGCCCGCGTGGTGATGAAAAAGGAATTTCCGGTGGTGCTGGTGACTACCGATCCGGAGAAAATACCGGAAATTCTGAAGAAGGAAGAGGTGGATGTGATATTGCTGGATATGAATTTCCGGGCCGGGGAAAGTGACGGGGAAGAGGGGATGAGGTGGTTGCGAAATATCCATGCAGCGGATCCGGATATCCAGGTGGTGGTGATCACGGCATACGGCGATATCAACCTGGCTGTGGCAGCCATGAAAGAAGGGGCGTGCGATTTTGTGGTGAAACCCTGGGACAACCAGAAACTGCTGGCAACGGTCCGGTCCTGCTACCGTTACCGGGAAGCCGGCAGGGAGATACGCCGCCTGGAAAACACCCGCCGTGCCATACAGGGTGATGTGCCGGGGCAGATGATCGGTGTGTCGAAGCCCATGCAAAACCTGTTCGACATGGTGGAGAAAGTGGCTCCCACGGATGCCAGTGTACTGATCACCGGCGAGAACGGAACGGGAAAGGAACTGGTGGCACGCCGCCTGCATCATCTGTCACACCGGAGCAACCAGATTTTTCTGACGGTGGATCTGGGCGCCCTTTCTGAAAATCTTTTCGAATCGGAATTGTTCGGGCATGTGAGAGGGGCCTTTACCGATGCCCGGGAAGACCGCCCGGGGAAATTTGAAGTAGCTTCGGGAGGAACCCTTTTCCTCGATGAAATAGGAAACCTGTCCGTTCCCATGCAGGCCAAAATGTTGACAGCCCTTCAAAACCGGCAGGTTTACCGGGTGGGATCGAACCGCCCCTTGGAATTTGATGTGCGGTTGATATCGGCTACCAACAGGCCGCTGCAGGAAATGGTGAAAAACGGCCGGTTCAGGCAGGACCTGCTTTATCGCATCAATACGGTGGTGATCCATGTGCCTCCACTGCGCCAGCGGAAAGAAGATATCCCATTGCTGGTAAATCATTTTACCGGTGTGTATGGACAAAAGTACAACAAAACCGGCCTGCATGTAAATTCCGATGATATGAAACGGCTGGAAAACTATTCCTGGCCCGGCAATGTAAGGGAGTTGCAGCATATGGTGGAAAGAGCGGTGATTCTGGCCGACAGGAATACCCTTGATTTTTCGGGGGTGAAACGGCAGCCGGCTTCACCGGTAGCAACCATGACTGAGAGCCTGAATCTGGAGGAACTGGAAAGGCAGGCCATTGCCGAGGCTATCCGGAAACACGGCGGAAATATGTCGCGGGCCGCCGCTGAACTGGGCCTGGGAAGAACCACCCTGTACCGCAAAATGGAAAAATATGGCCTTTGAATCATTCAACAAACTGCCGGCATAATGGGTTCCTGTTTCAGGTTACGGATAGTATTCCGGGTGGTTCTGATCGGTGTGGTCATGGCCTGGCTGGTATACGTCCTGGGGAAAAATCAATGGTATGTAACCACGGGAGTATCCGCCCTGGTTCTGGTCGGGTTGCTGATCGAACTGGTGAAGTTCCTGGAAAAAACCAACCGCGACCTTGCCCATTTTCTGTCATCACTCGAAAGCGACGATCCGGCCGTTATGCCGGTGAACAGGCCTGCCAACCGCTCGTTTGAAGAGCTATATGAAGCGATGTCCCGCGTGGCAAGTCGCATGGAAGTAGCCCGTACCGACCGCGAGGTACAGTACAGGTATCTTCAGACAGTAATCAACCACGTGGAGATCGCCATGATCTGTTTTCGCGAAGACGGTCGGGTGGAGCTGGTGAACCGGGCGGCCCGGAACCTGTTCAGGCTGGAAAGGATCAGAAGGCTCGGCGATATTGAATCCAGGGATCCGTCGATGTACCGGGTGATACGGGAAATCAAACCCGGCAAACGGGAACTGGTGCGTTTTATGTCGCATTCGGGCATGACAAAGCTGTCGGTGTCGGCAGCCGCCTTTAATCTGCAGGGCCGGGGATACCGGTTGATTTCCCTTCAGGATATCGGAACGGAGCTGGAGGCCCAGGAACTGGAGTCGTGGCAGAAGCTGATCCGTGTGCTGACCCATGAGATCATGAATTCCGTAACGCCCGTTTCTTCCCTGAGCAATGCCCTGAACGATATGCTTGCAGGCGAAAACGGGGATCTGCGGCCGCTGAACAGCCTGGATCCCGGCGAGGTGGAGGATCTGTATGAAGGGTTGCGGGCTATCGAACAGAGAAGCCGGGGCCTCCTGTCGTTCGTCGGATCCTATAAAAACCTGACCCGTTTGCCCGATCCGCAATTCAGGGATGTTTCCCTGAACGACCTGGTGGCGGGAACCGTTCATCTCATGAAACCGCAGTCAGAGAAATCAGGGGTCTGCATCCGCCAGAAACTTTCGCAAGAAGATCCTCATGTGCCGGCCGATCCCGATATGATGGAAAGGGTGCTGATCAATCTGTTACAGAATGCCCTTGACATTCTGGAAGGGCAGGCCGGAGGTGAAGTGGTGGTTTCTACGGGCATCGACCGGGAGAAAGGACACTGGATAGAGGTACGTGACAACGGTCCCGGAATCCCGCCGGAAATCCTTGACAAAATATTTATCCCCTTCTTTACCACAAAGAAACAGGGCTCGGGCATAGGACTCAGCCTCATCCGCCAGATCATGCAACTGCACAAAGGGTCGGTCAGTGTCCGTTCCGCACAGGGTGAAGGGGCTGCTTTTATTATCCGGTTCTGAGACGCAACGGGATCGACAGGCCGGATACTTTTTTCACGTTTGTGAATCATTGCCTTTCTCCCCGGAAAATGCCTAATTTTGACGTCTGAAAGGAGAGACCCATGCCGTACGCCGAAATCATTGCTGAAAAACTGAATCTGAAACCGGCCCAGGTGGCAGGCACCCTTCGTCTCCTGGAAACGGGCGCAACCGTACCCTTTATCAGCCGTTACCGCAAGGAACACACAGGCAGCCTCGATGAGGTGCAGATCACAGCGGTGCGCGACATGCACGGGAAGCTCAGGGAACTGGATGCGCGCAGAGAAACGGTTCTGGCAACCATCCGGGAACAGGAAAAGCTTACTCCCGAACTGGAAGAGAAAATCAAAGCCGCCAGCTCCCTGACAGAACTGGAAGACCTGTATCTGCCATACCGGCCCAAAAAGAAAACCCGCGGATCGGAAGCCCGCCGCAAAGGACTGGAACCCCTGGCTGATAGGATCCTTGAACAAAAGGAGAGGGATCCGGAAAGGGAAGCCCGAGACTTCCTGAACAATGAGGTACCCACTGCGGAGCAAGCGCTGGCTGGCGCCCGCGATATCATAGCCGAAAGGATCAACGAAGATGCCGGAGCCCGTGAAAAATTAAGGAACCTGTTTGCCCGTGAGGCCGTTATCGAAAGCCGGGTGGTGAAAGGCAAGGAGGAGGAAGGAGAAAAATACCTCGATTATTTTAACTATTCCGGTTTCCTGAAAAAAATTCCTTCCCACCGCTTGCTGGCGATGAGAAGAGGAGAAGAGGAAGGGTTTCTGAAAGTATCCATCGGGGTCGGTGAAGAAAAAGCCACCGGTATTCTGGAAGGGATATTTGTCAGGGGACAGGGACCCTGTTCGGAACAGGTAAAGATGGCTTTGACCGATGCTTTCAAAAGGCTCCTGGCTCCTTCGCTGGAAACCGAATTCAGAAGCCTGTCGAAGGAGCAGGCCGATGAGGAGGCGATCCGGGTGTTTGCAGAAAACCTGCGTCAGCTATTACTGGCGCCACCCCTGGGGCAGAAAAGGGTGATGGGCATCGATCCGGGTTACCGCACAGGTTGCAAGCTGGTATGCCTCGATGCCCAGGGAAACCTGCTGCATAACGAAACGGTCTACCCCCATCCGCCCCGGTCGGAAAAAGGTCCGGCTGCCCGGAAAGTGGCCTCCCTGGCGGAGACCTATAAAACAGAGGCCATTGCCATTGGGAATGGCACCGCCGGAAGGGAAACGGAGCAATTTATCCGGAATATTCGCTTTAACCGGGAAGTGCGCGTTTATGTGGTGAATGAAAGCGGAGCCTCGGTGTATTCCGCTTCTCCCGTGGCCAGAGAAGAATTTCCGGAATTCGATGTAACGGTGCGGGGAGCCATATCCATTGCCCGCCGGCTGATGGATCCCCTGGCTGAACTGGTGAAGATCGACCCGAAATCCATCGGGGTGGGTCAGTACCAGCACGACGTGGATCAGAAAATGCTGAAAAAAAGCCTCGACCGCGTGGTGGAAAGTTGTGTGAACCGGGTGGGAGTGAGTGTGAACACTGCCAGCAAGCACCTGCTTTCCTATGTGTCGGGGCTGGGCCCCCAGCTGGCTGAAAATATCGTGCAGTACCGGAAAGAGAACGGTCCCTTCCGCTCCAGAAAAGAGCTGCAGAAAGTCCCCCGCCTGGGAGCCAGGGCTTTTGAGCAGGCAGCCGGATTCCTTCGCATTGAAAACGGGTTGCATCCGCTGGATAATTCGGCCGTTCATCCCGAAAGTTATGCCCTGGTGGAACGGATGGCGGCCGACCTGCAGGTGGAAATATCCGATCTGATGAGAGAGGCTGACCTCCGCAACCGCATCAGGCTTGAACAGTATGTAACGCCAGAAAAAGGACTTCCCACACTGAAAGATATCATGCAGGAACTGGAGAAACCCGGCCGTGACCCCCGCGCAGCCATCCATGTCTTCGAATTCGATCCCCGTGTTCGTACCATCGGCGACCTGCAGGAAGGGATGATCCTGCCGGGCATTGTGACCAATATTACCAATTTCGGGGCCTTTGTGGATATCGGGGTGAAACACGACGGGCTGGTACATATCTCCAACCTGAAACAGGGTTTTGTAAAAAATCCGGCCGATGTGGTCAAACTGAACCAGCATGTGAAAGTGAAGGTGATTGGGATAGAACCTTCACGGAACAGGATACAGTTGTCGCTCAAAGATGTGGAGCAGTAAACAGGGAGGTATTTCTGCGCATGTCAGAAATATTTCATACCTTTTACCCGGAATTTGTTGACCGGCCTCTGTCCTGCAATTATTAAATCACTGAAAAACAGGTAGTCAAAATTCGACCGGAGGGTTGCCGGAAAATTCTTTCTTTGATATCCCCAGGAAAAGCATGAACCGGGAAAGATAACCACCGTGAAAACATGAAAGAAATGTCAGTATTGCCAGCCCATATTATTCGTTTGAACGGTACCGGCCTGTATACTCTTTTCCTGGCGGGAGCCGGAAAGCTGTTTGAGCACCAGGAGGAGATCAACCTCATTAACGTATTTCCGGTACCCGATGCCGATACCGGTACCAACCTGGCCTCGACCATCCGCGCGGTGATCGACCAGCTGAAACCCGATAAGTCATTCAAGAACACGGCCGATGCCATGGCACTGGCAGCCCTGACCGGCGCCCGGGGAAATTCCGGGGTGATCTTTGCCCAGTTCCTTTACGGGATGAGTGCCGAAGCGCCCCGCGAACAGGAGGTTAGTGTTTCGTCTTTTGCCGATTCAGTGAAAAAGGCAGTCAACTATGTGTACGATGCCCTGAGCCATCCGGTGGAGGGCACCATGCTGACCGTGATCAGGGAATGGGCCGAATATATCCACGCCCGGAAAGAAGAACTGAAAGATTTTAACGAAATGCTGAGCCGGTCACTGGAAGTGGCCAGAGAGTCGCTGAAAGGAACTACCGAAAAACTGAAGGAACTGTCCATGGCCCAGGTGGTGGATGCCGGCGCCAAGGGTTTTGTCGTTTTCCTGGAAGGGATGATGGAATATGTAACCGACAGGAACCTGAAAAAAGTGTTGAAAGTGAGCCGCGATGTGGTGCATCTGGATGCCGTACATGATACTTCCTACCGGGAAATCAACTACCGGTACTGCACCGAAGTGCTGCTCAGGGGAGAAAATATCGACAAAAACCAGGTGAGGGAACTGGCCGATGCCAGCGGTGACTCGGTGGTGATCGCCGGCTCGGGACAGACCCTGAGGCTTCACGTGCATACCAATCACCCCGATACCCTGGTGGCCGGTCTCAACCGGTACGGCCGTATTGCCTTCCAGAAAGCCGACGATATGGTGCGCCAGTACGAAATGATCCACCACCGGAAGTCTTCCGTGGCCCTGGTGACCGATTCCACCTGCGACCTGCCGGAAGTGATCATGGACCATTACCAGATCTACCAGCTTCCCATACAGGTGGAAATCGGCGGTTCCCACTACCTCGACCGGCTGACCATCAAGCCTGAACAGTTCTATTCCCTGATGCAGGATAAAAAATCGGCTCCCACCACCTCCCAGGTCAACGAAACGGCTTTTGTGCAGCTATATTCCCGGCTGCTGAATTATTATGATTCGGTGATCGCTGTCCACCTGTCAGGGCATTTTTCAGGTACCTGGAAGAACAGTGTACAGGCGGCCCGGAAAGTGTCGAATGAAACAGGCAGGAAGATCACAGTGATCGATTCAAAACAGATCTCGGGAGGAATGGGCCTGGGTATTCTGAAAATGGCCCGTGGCCTGGAAGAAGGCAAATCGCACGAAGAAGTGGTGCGTCTGGGAAAGCGCTGGTTTTCCTCCGCCCGCCTGTTTGTGGGCGTACGCGATCTGAAATACCTGGTACGCAGCGGCAGGGTCAGTCCCCTGAAAGGATTTATTGGGAAGATGCTGAACATGAAACCCATTATTACGGTCGATCCCGAAGGGAAGGCAGCCCAGTTCGGGAAAACGGTAAGTCAGAAAGGCATCCTGAAAATGATCCTCCGGGAAATCAGAAAAATCGAGAACCAGGGCGGTATTGAGGACTATGTGGTGCTCCAGGCACGGAATCCGGAAATGACGAACTGGTTTACCGCTGAAATGAAAAAGATCACCGGGAGGGATCCTGTGTCGGTGGTACAGATTTCCCCGGCCCTGGCCCTGCATGCCGGGGTGGGAACCGTAGCCGTGGCCTTGCTGAGAAAGTGACAGAGGACCGGGGTTGAAGAAATTTTATTACATTTGTTTTTCTGGTACCATTCGAAAAATCTACCTAAACCAAAATGAAATTCAAACCATCTGTTTATTTCCGGCCGGCCATGCTGATCACGGGCATGGCTTTTCTTATTCTGTCCTGTGGAAAACAGGGAAAATATCCTTCCGCAGAGCCTCCCGTGGCAGAGAAAGTGGAGAAAATGCTGGTGATCCACGGGGATACCCGGATTGATCCGTATTACTGGATGCGTTTGTCCGATGAGCAGAAATCGGCCAAGGAACCCGGCGAACAAACGCGGCGGGTGCTGGAGTACCTGGAAGCCGAAAATACTTACAAAGAGGCCATGCTGGCCCATACGGAAGAGCTGCAGGAAAAGATCTTTGAGGAAATCGTGGGCAGGATCAAGCAAGACGATGCCTCGGTTCCTTATTTTGAGAACGGGTACTATTATTACACCCGGTACGAGGAAGGGAAGGAATATCCTTTTTATTGCCGCAGGAAAGGATCGATGGACAGCCCCGAGGAAATCATGCTGGATGTAAACCGGATGGCCGAAGGGCATGACTTCTACTCCGTTACAGGCCTTTCCGTAAGCCCCGACAACCGCCTGCTGGCTTTTGCCGACGATACCGTGGGAAGGCGCCGCTACACCCTGCGTTTCAAGAACCTGGAAACCGGTGAAATGCTGGCCGATGAGATTCCCAACACCTCGGGAGGGACCTGGGCCAGCGACAATAGCACCGTGTTCTATACCGGCAAGAACCTGCAAACGCTGCGGGCCGAAAGGATCATGAAACATGTGCTGGGAACCGACGTGGCTTCTGACCGGGAGGTGTACTTCGAAGACGACGAAACCTTTTCATGCCGGGTGTTCAAAACAAAATCGAAGAAATACCTCATGATCGCATCCACCCAGACTCTGTCCACCGAATACCGGTACCTCGATGCCGGAAATCCTGAAGGGGACTTCCGGGTGATCCAGCCGCGCCGGCGCGACCTGGAATATTATGTGGATCATTTCGGCGATCATTTCTATATCCGGACCAATGCCGGCGGAGCCAAAAATTTCAAGCTGGTAAAAACACCGGTTACACGCACCACCCTGGAAAACTGGACGGATGTTATTCCCCACCGCCCCGATGTGCTGTTGGAAGGATTCGAGTTGTTCACCGGTTTCCTGGTGGTGGACGAACGGCTGAAGGGACTGACCAACCTGCGGGTGATCTCCTGGGACGGGGCAACGGATTATTCCATTGATTTCGGAGAAGAGGCTTATTCGGCCAGAATATCCGTGAATCCGGAATTCGATACCGAAACTCTGAGGTACAGCTATTCTTCGCTGGTAACCCCCAATTCCGTGTATGATTTCAATATGAGAACCCGGGAAAAAACCCTGCGCAAGCAGGATGAGGTTCTCGGCGGGTACGATCCTGCAAAGTATGAAGTGAAACGGCTGTTTGCCAGGGCACAGGACGGAACGGAGATACCCATCTCCATGGTGCATCCGAAAGGGATGAAGCCTGACGGCAACAACCCCCTCCTGCTTTACGGGTATGGATCCTACGGTTCATCCATGGATGCAGGGTTCCGCTCCTCCATTATCAGCCTGCTCGACCGGGGAGTGGCGTATGCCATTGCCCATATACGCGGCGGGAGCGAAATGGGACAGGAATGGTATGAAGACGGCAAGCTGCTGAACAAAATGAATACTTTTACCGATTTCAACGACTGTGCCGCCTGGTTGATTGAAAACCGTTATACCGGTGCCGACAAACTTTTTGCCATGGGAGGTAGCGCCGGCGGCTTGCTGATCGGGGCGGTGATCAACCTTCGCCCGGAACTGTACCGGGGGGTAATTGCATCCGTTCCTTTTGTGGATGTGGTAACCACCATGCTGGATGAAAGCATTCCCCTCACCACCTTCGAATACGATGAATGGGGAAACCCGAATGACAGTGTTTATTACCGGTATATGCTGTCGTACTCGCCATACGACAATGTGCAGGCCATGGATTATCCCCATATCCTGGTGACCACGGGCTACTGGGATTCACAGGTGCAGTACTGGGAACCCGCCAAATGGGTGGCAAAGCTCCGCGATATGAAAACCGACAACAACCTCCTCCTGTTCCATATCAATATGGATGCCGGCCACGGGGGGCAGTCGGGTCGTTTCCGCCGCTATCGGGAAACGGCCATGGAATACGCCTTTATGCTCGACCTGCTGGGAATAGAGGAATAAAACCCGGCGGGCTGAGGCCCGCCGGGAACCGAATATGCAGAGATACACCCTGTACCAGTCTTCACCTGGCGCCGGGGTTATTGCGCCTTCCTTCTCAGAATCCCCTTCTTCCTTCCGTTTCCTCAGGCAGTGGCTTCCGGGGAAGCTGCTCCTCGCGCATGGCGGCATGGTATGCCAGGGCGGCCACGATCACGGCGTTGTGCCTCAGATCGTCCATTTGGAGTCTCTCATAGGTGTCCATCAGGGTGTGGTATCCCCTGCCGTATTCAATGGGGTCCTGAATAAACTGGAAAGCAGGCAATCCCAGGGCATCAAAGGAAAGATGGTCCGTTCCGCTGGTATTCCGTAAAGTAACCGTGGAACAGCCCATGTCGGCAAAAGGCTCCAGCCAGGCCTCGAAAACCGGCCGCAGCATATCGTTCTCCTGCAGGTATATGCCCCGGAATTTCCCGGTGCCGTTGTCCATGTTCAGGTACAGGGTGAACTGTTCGTATCCCGGCAACAGGTTTCCTGTAGTATCACGGATATATTTTTCCACGTACCCCCTCGAGCCGTGCAACCCCATTTCTTCTCCTCCCCACAGGGCAATGCGTATGGTTCGGCGGGGCTGTACGCCCAGGTTTTGCAATATTCTCATGGCTTCCATCATGACAATGCATCCCGAGGCGTTGTCGGCTGCCCCGGTTCCTCCGTGCCAGGAATCCCAGTGGGCTCCCAGCAGCACCACCTGGTCCCTCAGGTTCCGGTCGGTGCCGGGGATCTCCCCGATCACATTGGTCACCTGCAGGTTTTCAGTGAATTCATTGCGAACGTCGATTTCCAGTTTCACGGGGACCTCGTGCCGCAGGAACCGGACTATCCGGCCGTGGTGTTCAATGGGCATGAGCAGTTCGGTAAGCGGGGGTTCCTCTCCCCAGGCATAATTGGCCCCCGATGAACGGGGTACGTTGAATTCTCCCGAGGCGTTGAGCAGGGCCAGGACGCCTTCCTTTTTCAGAAAGGAAGCCAGGGCCAGTTGCAGCTCCATGCGCTGCCGGTAGGCTTCAAAATCCCTCATCCGGTAGTTGCCCCGGGCACGGTAAGAAGCCTGTGCCCTTGCCTCCAGGTCCTCTTCCGTCAGCCTCCGGGCCATGGGTTCGTACGATACTTCATAGGTGTCGTCAGAAGGGATTACCACAACTTTTCCTTTCAGCTTTCCGCTGTATGCCTCCAGGTCTTCCGGCCGATTGATTTCCAGAAGAACGGCTTCCCCTTCAACCTGTCTGCCGGTGCCGGCGGTCCAGGCTTTCGGAACCGCCGTTAACTGGGCGTAGTAAGGTTCCGTCATGGCCACATAGGTGCGGGTATTGTCCCATCCGCCCCTTTCAAATGACCGGGTTTCTTCAATCCGCACATTTTGCAGCCCGTATTCTTTCATTTTATCCCTGGCCAGCGCATCGGCGCGTTTTTTCATTTTGGAGGCCGTGAGCCGGGGACCGGCCAGATCGGTCATGTAATATGACAACTCTTCTATGTCGGAATTTTTAAACCCTTCCTGCTTGATCCGGTAAATCATTTCCAGATCCACCTTTTCTTCCTGAGCGTTCAGCAAACAGGGAACCAGAAGGAACGCAATGAAAAAAACATTGAAAAAACGTTTCATTTTTTTTAAAGGATTAAAATGGGTTTGTGTCATTTGCTGTTGAAACCTCAAAAATAGAAAAATCAATTTTCATTGTACCTTTGCAATGAATAAACCTTTCTATGATCTATCCGGCCGCATTTGAAGAAAAAACAGGTTTTTCGCGTATCCGGGCCATGCTGGGGGAGAAATGCCTTAGCTCCCTGGGTGAGGAAAAAGTGGAGGCCATGGCTTTTATGACCGATCCGGAAGAAGTGAGAAAAGAGCTTCACAAAGTGGATGAATGCCGCCGGCTTCTTGCCGAAGGAGACGGTTTCCCTTCCGATCACTATGCCGACCTGCGTCCGGCTTTTGCCCGTACACGGGCCGAGGGAAGCCATTTCACCCGGGAGGAACTCCTGGCCCTGCGGCAATCGCAGGAAACGGTCCGGGCCATGAGAAGCTTTCTGTTAAAGAAAAGAGACCCGGAAACACCCGAAATGGCTGCACTGGCAAGGCAAACGGTTTTGTATCCCATGGTCACCCGCCTCATTGACCAGGTGCTCGACAGGAAAGGGGCCATCAAAGACAAAGCTTCCCCTGAACTGGCCCGCATCCGTTCGGAAATGGCGGCCAAACACCGGGAAGTATCAGCCAGGATGCAGCAGTTGCTGAAAAAGTCCATACAGGACGGCTGGGTGGACCCCGATACATCTCTCTCGATCAGGCAGGGCAGGCTGGTTATTCCCGTACCGGCCGGTCATAAGCGAATGATCAGGGGCATGGTGCACGACGAATCGAGCACCGGCAAAACCGTCTATATTGAACCCGCCGCGGTGGTGGAACTCAACAACGACCTGGTGGAGCTGGAATATGCGGAAAGGAGGGAAGTGGTCCGCATCCTGGTAGAGCTGACTTCCCGCCTGCGTCCCTATACGGAAGATCTGGCGGAAAACTATGTTTTTCTGGGAGAGGTTGATTTTGCCCGGGCCCGGGCCCTGCTGGCAGAAGAGATTGGCGGGGTTCTTCCCCTGGTGAAAGACAGGCCGGCCATGGGGTGGAGGGAAGCAATCCATCCGCTGCTGCTGCTGAACTTCCGGAAAGAGGGGAAGGAGGTTGTACCGCTTACCATCACCCTCACGGAGCAGAAACGCATCCTGGTCATTTCCGGCCCGAACGCGGGGGGCAAGTCGGTATGTCTGCAAACGGTGGGTTTGCTGCAGTACATGCTGCAATGCGGCCTGCTGGTGCCCATGCAGGAGGATTCGGAGACCGGCCTGTTCCGGCAGATATTTATCGATATCGGCGACGAGCAGTCCATTGAGAACGACCTGAGCACTTACAGTTCCCACCTGACCAACATGAAATATTTTATGAAGCATGCCGGCTCATCCACCCTGGTTCTGATCGATGAATTCGGCACGGGGACGGAGCCTCAGCTGGGTGGATCCATTGCCGAAGCCATCCTGGGCCGGTTGCTGGAACTGGGAACCTATGGAGTGATCACCACCCACTATACCAATCTGAAACATTTTGCAGCTTCTGCCGAAGGGGCGGAGAACGGGGCCATGCTGTTCGACAACCATGCCATGCGCCCCCTCTTTCGGCTGGAGATCGGTAAGCCCGGCAGTTCGTTTGCCTTTGAAATTGCCCGGAAAATAGGCCTTCCGGAGGATATCCTGGAAAAAGCCTCCTCAAAGGTGGGGGAAGACCATGTGGAGTTCGACCGGCACCTGAAAGACATTGTTCGCGACAAGCGGTACTGGGAGAAAAAGCGGGCACGGATCCGCCAGATGGAGAAGCAGCTGGAGCAAACCCTGGGAAGGTATGTGCAGGAGATGAAAACCACCGAGCAGTCGAGGAAAGAGATCCTGGAAAAAGCCCGGGAGGAAGCCAGGGAGATCCTGGACGGGGCCAACCGAAATATTGAAAACACCATTCGCATGATCCGCGAGGCCCAGGCCGAAAAGGAAGCTACCCGGAAGGCCCGGAGGGAGATGGAGGAAAAGAGAAAGCGGATGCTGGAGGAAGATGACCCGCTGACGGACCGGGTAAAAAAAAGAATTGCCACCCTGGAAAAAGAGCGGCAGCAGCTGGGCCGGCGGACAGGTTCCGTAACGGGGAAACCTGCCGGCAGGAAGGAAAGGGAAGCCGCCTCGGCCGGCTTTCAGCCCGGCGACCTGGTGAAAATGACAGGACATGATACGGTGGGGGAGGTGCTGGACAGGAACGGAAGGAGTATCCTGGTCCGTTTTGGCCAGATGATCACCACCCTGGATGAGAAGAAACTGCAGAAAGTATCGGAAGAGGAGTACAGGCGGCAGTCCCGGCAGCAGGGAGGCGCATCGGATCAGGGATTCAACCTGATGGAGAGGAAGCTTCGTTTTCATCCGGAGAAAGATGTACGGGGCATGCGGGGGGAGGAGGCCCTCCAGGCCGTGATGCAGTTCATTGATGAGGCGGTGATGGTGGGGGCCGGAGAGGTACGCATTCTGCACGGGAAGGGCGACGGTATCCTTCGCCGGTTGATCCGTGATTACCTGGCCGGGGTTGATCTGGTACGCTCCTGCCGCGATGAGCACGTGGAAAGGGGTGGAGCGGGAATAACCATCGTAGAGCTCGAGTAGTTGAGGAAGGAAGGGATGTAAATGCATTATTACAGGTTGTGATGAACTTATTTTTATTCTGAATAATATTTATTATGCATAAATTATGCAAATTATTATTGTATAGGACGATAATATAATATAACTACGTAGACAACTACGTAGTTATCTACGTAGTTGTCTACGTAGTTTAAACCCGCAGCCATTCGCAAGTCTTTTTGATACCATCAAAAAACACATATTTTTTTCCGGGTTACTTAAAAAGCATCAGCAGCCGAAGGGTTTTTTGCATGCTTTTTTGCCCCACAAAAAAGCATGTCGCTCCGTTTCGGGAACGGAGCGAAACAGTGGCCGGCGGGATGGATAAATTTAGTATCTTCCAACAGTCCGCTACGAATCAGCCCGATAAAAAGGATGGTTCTTTTGTCCTCCCATAAGCCCGCACCAGAGAGGCTGTGTGCTGGTATTTCAACGAAATTCACCAAAAGGACCGGACTCTGAGGGTTTTATGAGAAAAACAAGGCGGGGGAAGAAGTGGGAAGGCCTGTGCAGCGATCCTGTCTGAGTCCCTGACAGGCGAAGCGCTGTCAGGGACGAGTTTGGATCGCGGCAGGCTTTCCCCCGCCGTAGTTTTTCCATAAAAGCATCAGCAGCC
>DSCJ01000097.1 GCA_011049175.1 Bacteroidota bacterium
AATATATACTCAGCATTTTTCGTACATACCCTGTATCCTTTGCGGTTGAGAATTTTCTTAGACAGCTTCTTCCTTCCTGATAAATTATAAAAATAAGCCTCTGAGGGTTTTATGAGAAAAACATAGCAGGGAAAAATGCGCCATGGCCTGTGCAGCGATCCTGTCTGAGTCCCTGACAGGCGAAGCGCTGTCAGGGACGGGTTTGGATCGCGGCAGGCTTTCCTCCGCCGTCGTTTTTCCATAAAAGCATCAGTAGCCGGAGGATTTTTTTGCCTGCTTTTTTCATCCCTGAAAAAAGCAGGTCGTTTGCCCCAGGGCGGCAAACGAAACCGGCCTGAGGGGCTGGTGGCATGAATGTATCAAAGATAAAGTGACAAGTACGAATTTTATTTCACCTGACAGGTGATGGTTTTTTTCAGTAATTGATTGAATAACGATATATTGATTGTTTTCTCAAAAAGACTTGCGAATTTGAGGACGTAGATAGATCTGAATCGCCGGATACAACCCGGAGTTTCAGGTAAATGGTACCATGAAGCATTATTCCAGCCCAAGTTTCAAAGCAATATCCCGGGGAATGGCATCCCGGTGCACCATGATGTTGGTGCTTTTGTACAGAACATATTCCCGGCTGGCATACCAGAATCCTTCATAATTTCCCGTAATGCCCCAGGAGTTTTTCACCCGGTAGTAACGGTTTCCCAGCTGATCGGTAGCGCATCCCACCAGGTGCATGCCGTGATCATCGGTGGTGGTGAGGTTATCAAAGCCCGCCTGCCGCATTTCCTGTGTGATGACCCGTTGCTTTGCCGGACTTTCCAGCGCATTCATCCTTTCGCTGTCATCCATTTCTTCCCATGGTTTTTCAGGCACGATGGCCAGGCCGGCAGAAGTAAAACCCGGATCGCTCATATCACTGGCCCAGGCTACGGTAAATCCTTTGTTCAGGGCATGATCGATAACCCTTCCGAATTCTTCCAGGGGGAGGTTCAGGCAGGTCCCCCAGGCCCAGTTGTCGGGTACTTCCAGTATGAAAGGCTCATAAAAAGGATGGTGAGTGAAGCTGCTGAGAATAACATAATCGTCAGGATCCAGCCCCAGTGATTCAGCAAAGCTTGCCGGAGTGAAGGTATTTCCCTGCCAGGTAAACGTTTCGGGAGATTCTCCCAGATAGGCATCGAGGATCCCCCGGAATCCCTTCATCCAGGCAGTGCTTAGCTTGCGGTTCGGATTTTTGATTACGGCATCCATATATCCTTTAAGAACGGCATCCAGTTCACGGTGGTTGTGTTGTTCATCTCCATATTCCAGGCCCGGGTAAGCGGCTTCCGGCACCAGCCCGTAATTTTTCAGCACATTCAGGGCATCGTGGAAGGCGCCTCCTCCGGCAAAATTCACGGTTCCCGACATGCGAACGTACTTGTCGGCTTTGCCTTCATAGGTATGCCGTACAATGAACATTTCCGAGAGATCTGTTTCGGGCTTGCCCATGCGCAACAATTCCGATTCAAAAAAAGATACGGATGAAAAACTCCAGCAGGTGCTGGTCCGGTGCTGGTCCTTGACAGGGGTGCAGGGAATGTCCTGCACCATTTGAAATACATAGCCGGTATCCTGTGAAACACCCGCCAGGGTAGTGAATGCGGCGATCAGGAATACCATCAGTAATTTGTTCATATCAAAGGAATGTTTTGTTTTTTTTCGAAAAATACACAAAGTTCTTCCAAATGCAAGTGTTTAAAAACCATATACCCGGGAATCATGAACGGTAAAATCCGGAAAAGGGATGTATGTGGAAAAAAATGTCTATTTTTCAGACCGGAACAACAAGAAAAACAATCCAATGCCCGGTATCACGACAAAAGAAAAAATCTGGAACCTGGTTTCTCTGGTGGTTTACACCGCTCTGGCGGCCACAACGGGTTATTTTTTTGAAAAATACGGGAAGGGATTTGAAGATGTTTCCGTACGGGAATGGGTCGTCATGGCCCTGGCCACTTACCGCCTCACCCGCATTCTGGTTTACGACCGCATTTTTAAAGTTTTTCGCGATTTTATCCGGGCCAATGAACGGTTCGGTCTCATGGTGTCACTCAAATCGCTGATCACCTGTCCGTGGTGTGCCGGGGTTTGGGCTGCCCTGGGAGTATTTGTTCTGCAATACTTTGTTCCCTACGGGTATGTTTTGAACATTCTGTTATCCCTGGCGGGTGTGGCAACATTTATCCTTGTGCTGGTCAATCTCATTGGCCTGAAAAACGAAAAAACCCAGGCGGAGGTGAGAAAAAGCCGGTTCTTCGATCAGATGTAAACCTGTCGTGTTATGCCCCATTTACCAGCAATACCTGTTTACATCCATCCAGAAGAAGCCGGTATTATTCTGGAGAAACCTCTTGGCAAACGATTGTTCCGGGCCCCCGGACTGGAACTGGTCTCCCTCAGGCTCGAACCCGGTGAATCGCTGCCCCTGCACATCAATCACCAACCGGTTGTTTTTATGGTACAAAGAGGAAGGGTGGAACTGTTGCTGGAGAAAACAACCAGGCACATGGATTCACCGGAAGGGGTTTACCTGCCTGCCGGCCTTCCCAGGGGGTGGAACAACCCGTTTGGCGAACCGGCCGATCTGATGGTAATTAAATGGCAGTAAAGGAGGTAGCTGAAGGTTAGGCCAATTTGTTGTACAGCATTTCCTATTCCTGTTGTAGTATTCGTGTTATTTCCTATATTCATATTTGATTTTGTTGTGATATGCGGCGTCAATTCTTTCAACGGATCAACCCGCCGAAAAAGTGGCGCTGGCCCGTTTTGGGCCTGGTGGCGATATTCTCCGGCCTGATCCTTTTTACCCTGTACCTTTCCAAAGCCCCTTCCTATTTTTCCGACAAGCCCGAAACCTGTGTCAACTGCCACATTATGGCTCCGCAGTATGCTACGTGGAGCCACAGCTCGCATCGCGAATGGGCCCACTGCAACGATTGCCATGTTCCGCATAATAATGTGCTGAACAAATATTATTTCAAGGCCAAAGACGGCCTGCGGCATGCCACCGTTTTCACGTTGCGGAAGGAGCCTCAGGTGATACATATCAAGGAAGAGGGAAGGGAGGTGGTTCAGAACAATTGCATCCGGTGTCATGATCACCTGCTGGATCATTTCCGTTACCTGGCGGGAACAGGCCCTCATCTGGAAGAGATGACCGGCCGTCTTTGCCGGGACTGCCACCGGGAAGTGCCCCACGGAAGGGTGAATAGCCTGTCGAGTACGCCCAACGCACGAGTCCCCCTTCCGCAGAGCCCGGTTCCCGATTGGCTGAAAAAACTAACCGAAACACAAAAAGATTAACCCATGAAATCCATCCGGAACATTACCGAAAAAAAACCCTGGGTCGGCTGGTTCCTGTTCTGCCTGACTGTTGTGGTCGTTTTTCTTCTGGGACTGCTGGCAGCGTCCATTGTGGAAAGGCGCGCCGAAGCGGTTTTTGCCTATACTCCCCAGGTGGATATCCGCGAATTCGAACCCCGGAATGAAATCTGGGGACAGAATTTTCCCAGGGAGTATCAGTCGTATCTGCAGACAGCCGATACTTCCTTCCGGAGCCGGCACAACGGGAGCGCCTTTATCGACATGCTGGAAGTGGATCCCCGGCTGGTGGTGCTGTGGGCGGGCTACAGCTTTTCCAAAGAGTACAACCAGGGAAGGGGGCATTATTACGCGGTGCAGGATATTCATGAAATTCTCCGTACCGGCGGTCCCACCGCCCCAGGTGAAGGCCCCATGCCCAATACCTGCTGGACCTGCAAAAGTCCCGATGTACCCCGGGTGATGTCGGAAGTGGGGGTGGAAGAGTTTTACCGGGGAGCCTGGGCTTCGCGCGGGCCGCAGATCGTGAATTTTATCGGCTGCGCCGACTGCCATGACCCCGAAACCATGAACCTGAGGATCACCCGGCCGGCCCTGCTCGAAGCTTATGAACGCATGGGGAAGGACATCGGCCGGGCCAGCCATCAGGAAATGCGTTCGCTGGTGTGCGCCCAGTGTCACGTGGAATATTATTTCAGGGGAGAAGGCAATTACCTTACCTTTCCGTGGGACAATGGCTTCTCCGCCGAAGAAATGGAAGCGTATTATGACGGGTATGGTTTTGCCGACTGGACCCATGCCCTGAGCCGCGCTCCCATGCTGAAAGCCCAGCATCCCGATTACGAGGTCTATATGACCGGGATCCATGCCGACCGCGGCGTGGCGTGTGCCGATTGCCACATGCCCTATAAAAGCGAGGGAGGAGTGAAATTTACCGATCACCACATTCAAAGCTCCCTGAACAACGTGGCCAGTTCCTGCCAGGTGTGCCACCGGGAAGAAACGGAAAAACTGGTGGCCAATGTGTACCGGCGCCAGGAACAGATCCTGGAAAACCGCGACCAGCTGGAGCGCTTGCTGGTGAGGGCCCATGTGGAAGCCGCAGAAGCCTGGAAACTCGGCGCCACGGAAGACGAAATGGAAGATATCCTCACAGGCATACGGCATGCCCAGTGGAGATGGGATTATGCCGCCGCCACCCATGGGGGCTCCTTCCATTCGCCTGTGGAGCTCAGCCGGCTGATCGGCACCGCCATCGACAGGGTACAGGAAACCCGTATCGGGCTGGCCCGCCTGCTTCTGAAAAAAGGATACGAAGGAGAAGTGCCTTATCCGGACTTATCAACCAAAGCCAGGGCACAGGCTCTCGTGGGTCTGGATATGAAAGCGCTGAACGAAGAAAAGCAGTATTTTCTGGAAAATATCGTGCCCGCATGGCTCCAACAGGCGGCCGAACGGGAAGCGGGATGGGGAAAGTAATACCAAACAAAAATTGCCCTTGCGTTTTTCAGGGTTTTATCATACCTTAATAAACTAATTTATCGAAATATATATAAATGTAGTATGCCATAAATTTTGTATACGTAACGTTTAACTTAATACCGGTGAAACAGACTGCCGGCCCGAAAACACCTGACTATGCTCCCAGCCCGATCTGTCAAGCCGAGAACCCTGCTGCTGATCTCAGCATTCATTGTACTGGCCGGCCTCCTGGCATTTGCCACCCTCCATTATTTCAGGAACTACAAGCAGGGAATCATCCGGCAGGTGGAAAATGAACTTGCAGCGGTGGCGGAACTGAAAATTTCCGAGCTGACCCGCTGGCGCCAGGAAAGATTTTCTGATGCATCGGTATACTACAGGAATGACAATTTCAGCAGTCTGGTTTCTCGCTATATTGAAGAAGAAAATGGTGAATCAGAGGAAAGGCTGAGGATCTGGCTGAGGCAGATCAGGGAGGCCTACGACTACGACCGCATCTGCCTGCACGATACCTCGGGCAGGGAACTGATTGCCTGGCCGACGGGTACTGTTCCCATCCCGCATGCTTTTCACCAGGACCTGCAAAAAGCGCTTGTTTCGGGGAGCATCATGTGGGAAGATTTTTATATGAATGAATACGACGGGAACATCTACCTGTCAGTACTTACACCGGTCATTCAGGAAGGACCCGACAGTACGGTGATCGGGGTGCTGGGTTTCCGGATCGATCCCGAAACCTACCTGTATCCCATGATCAACCGCTGGCCCGTACCGAGCCGGACGGAAGAAACCCTGATTGTACGGAGGGAAGGTGACGAGGTGGTATTCCTCAATTCCCTGAGGTTCAACCCCGATGCCGCCCTGAACCTGAGGGTGCCGGTGAGCGAAATGAGTCTGCCGGCGGTGCAGGCGGTTACCGGTCACATGGGCATTACGCGGGGAACAAACTACCGGGGCACTCGAGTCTTTTCCTGTGTGGCGCATGTGCCGGGTTCGGAATGGTACCTGGTGGCCAATGTGGATGAGGAAGAGGCACTTGAGCCCCTGGCTGAAGTGCGCAGGAACCTGGCCATGATGGTGTTTTCCCTGCTGGTCCTTACCGGGGGATTGATGGGAATGATCTGGAGGCAGCAGTATATTGCTTCCATTAAGGAAAAAGCGGAAACGGCCGAAAAACTGAGGAAGCTCAACCGGGTATACGCCGTGCTGAGCGATATCAACCAGGCCATTATCCGTTTCAGGGACAAAGAAGCGCTGTACCGGGAGGTGTGCCGCATTGCCACCGGCAAAGGGGAATTTCTGCTTGCCTGGCTGGGGAAATATGACCCGGGCACCGAACAGGTGGATATGGTAGCCTTCGATACCCAGGCTGAGATGGATGCGGAAGGGGTTATTCCCGATATGCACGACAGCAGCGAGAGTGCCCGGCCAGTATTCAGGTGCATTCAAACGGGCGAACGGATCATTGTGAACGACATCATGGCAGAACCGGCCCTGGCTCCCTGGCATGATCAGTCCCGGCAGGCGGGTTTTCGTTCCATGGCGGTTTTCCCCCTGAAGGTTGGCGAGGAACTCTGGGGGATTTTTACCCTGTATGCTTCCGCACCGCATTTTTTTGATGAGGAGGAGATCAGGTTGCTCGACGAACTGGCCATGGATATTTCTTTTTCCATTGAATATATGGAGCTGGAAGAAAAAGAGAGGGAAACACGCGAAGAACTGAAGAAAATAGAATGGCTGCTGCAACCCGGGGATTTCAGGGACCACATTCATGCACCGGTGTACGGTGACATTACCCGGCTCAATCGCGGAGGACTGATCCTGGAGGCGGTGGGGAAGGAAGCCCTTAACGGCATTATCGGCGAATTCATGGACCTGCTGGGAACTTCCAGCGCCGTGTACGAAAAGAACGGGGATTACGCGGCAGGCATTTTTTCCTCGGGATGGTGCCGTTTCATGGACCGGTGTTCGTTTGAGCTCTGCGGAACGGATAACCTGGCCGAAGCACTGCAATCGGGCAGGTGGCATTGCCATGAATCCTGCTGGAAAGATGCGGCAGTGAAGAGCATGGAAACCAATGGCCCTGTAGATATCGAATGTGCCGGGGGAATCCACCTGTATGCCGTTCCCATCAGGGCGGGAGAGGAAATTATTGGATCCATCAATTTTGGCTACGGCAACCCCCCGCGGGACCGGGAAACCCTGAATGAGCTGGCGGAGAAATATGGTACCAGCCCCGAAATCCTGCAGGAAAAAGCCGAAGAATATGAAAGCCGTCCCCCCTTCATTGTTGAACTGGCCAAGTTCAGGCTGGAAGGGGCAGCCCGGCTGATCGCCCTGATGGTGGAAAGGCATCGCACCCGCCAGGAACTGGAGAATGCCCGTTATCTGATGGATTATATCATCCGGCACGATCCCGATGCCATTGCCGTATTTGACCGGGATATGAAATATATTTTTGTGAGCGAACGCTACGTGCAGCATTTCGGCCTGGAAGAAACAGAGCTGATGGGGAAAGTGTATGATGAGGTTTTGCCCGATACTTCGGATGAGATGAAGAAAGTTTACAGGGATGCATTGAAAGGCAAAATCACACGCAAAGAAGAAGATGAATTTGTAAGAGAAGACGGAGAAAAAATAGTTACCCGCTGGGAATGCCGCCCATGGCATAATGCCGACGGATCTGTGGATGGCGTTATTCTATATATCGAGGAGATCACCGAAGAGAAAAAAGCCGAAATGGAACTGCGGGAAAGTGAGTCAAGGTACCGCAGCCTGGTGGAATATGCCCCCGATGCCATCTTTATCAACCTTTTCGATAAGGTGATCATGGCCAATAAAGCCTGCCTGGAAATGTTCGGCGCTGAAAATCCCGAAGAACTGGTCGGGAAGTCGATATACGAAATATTTCATCCAGACAGCCACGATCTTGTCCGGGAACGAATACGGGTGCTGCACGAAACGGGTGAGGCTGTGCCCCCTGTGGAAGAGAAAATGGTCAGGCTTGACGGCCAGGTGGTCGAAGTGGAAACGGTGGCAGCTCCCTTTTCCTATGGAGGGGTGAATGCCATTCATGTGATACTGCACGATCTGACCCGGAGGAAGCTGGACCAGAAGAAGCTGGAGGAAAGGAACGCCTTTATCCAGTCGATCCTGGACAATCTCCCCATAGGTGTGGCTGTGAATGAAACGCAGACCGGGAAGGCCACCTATATGAACCGCATGTTCGGGCAAATTTACGGCTGGCCGAACAAAGAGCTGACCAGCGTGGAACGGTTTTTCGAACTGGTGTATCCCGATCCGGAGTACCGGGGCATGATCATGAAGAAGGTGATGGAAGACATCCGAAGCGGCGATCCATCCCGGATGCACTGGGAAGAGATCAGGGCGACCACCGCGGAGGGAGAGAAGAAATATGTAAATGCTGTGAACATACCGGTGCCGGGGCAGGCCGTGATGGTATCCACGGTCCAGGATGTGACGGAAATCGTGGAAGCACGCATGCGGTTGGAGGATATCAACCGGGAGCTCGAAGAAAGGGTAACGGAACGAACCGCCCAGCTTCAGGCTACCAACAAGGAGCTCGAGGCCTTTGCCTATTCGGTGTCACACGACCTGCGGGCTCCGCTTAGGGCCATCGATGGCTTCGCCCGGATCATTGAAGAGGAATATGCCCCGCAACTCGACCGGGAAGGAAGGCGCCTGTTCGGCGTGGTACGTGAAAGCGCAGAAACGATGGACAAACTGATATCCGACCTGCTGGAGCTTTCCCGCACAGGCAGAACATCCGTCAAACCCGAAAAAGTGAATATGGCGGAGGTGGTGAGATCGGTGTTTCTTGAAATTGTTCCGGAGGACACAAGAAAATTGTTCCGCATGCAGATAGGCAAAATGCCCGATGCCCGGGTCGACCCGTCCCTGATAAAACACGTATGGACGAATCTGTTGTCGAATGCCGTAAAATATTCCATGCCGTCAAAAACGAAAAAGATCGAGGTGGGCGGAACCAGGAAAGAAAACAAACTGATCTATTTTGTCAGAGACCATGGGGTGGGATTCAATCCGGAGTATGCCCACAAGTTGTTCGGGGTGTTCCAGCGCTTACACAGGTCGGAAGAGTTCGAAGGCACCGGCGTGGGGCTGGCCATTGTGCAACGCATTGTGCACCGGCACGGAGGAGAAGTATGGGCCGAAGGGGAAGAAGGGAAAGGGGCCACCTTCTGGCTCAGCCTGCCGTTACCTGGCGTGGAAACCAAAAAAGAACATGGATAGCGTGTGACGAACCGGAGAACATATATGATTGAGAAGATTACAGAATAATATGAGGGTATATTATGGAAAAAAAAGTCACTACAAAAGCCGTAGAAATTCTGCTGGTGGAAGACAATCCCCATGATGCGGAACTGGCTATGCGGGCGTTGAAAAAAAGCCGCCTGGCCAACCGGGTGGTGCATGTATCCGATGGAGAGCAGGCGCTGGATTTTTTGTTTGCCAGGGGGAAATACAGCCACCGGCAGAAAACCGATCAGCCGAAAATGATATTGCTCGACCTGAAGCTGCCCAGGGTAGACGGAATGGAAGTGCTCAAAGCCGTCAAATCCAATCCCCGCACCAGGGTAATACCCATTGTTGTGCTGACATCCTCGCGGGAGGAAAGGGATATTATTGATAGTTATGAACTGGGAGTGAACAGCTACCTGGTCAAACCGGTGGATTTTGACAAGTTCGTGGAGGTGGTAAAAGATCTGGGGATGTACTGGCTGGTGCTGAACCAGCCGCCACGTATTTAATAAAAAAGAACCGGTTATGGAAAATCGCCTGAAAATTCTGTTTGCAGAAGATCTTCCCACCGATTATGAGCTGGCGGTAAGGGAGATACGGCAATCGGGAACAGCAATAGAAACCACCAGGGTGGATGAGCCGGCGTCTTTCCGGAAAGCTTTGGAAACCTTTCGTCCCGATGTGGTGATATCCGATTATGCCATGCCCCGGTTCAACGGGCTGGATGCCCTGAAAATCACACGGGAAACCGATCCCTATCTGCCTTTTATCGTGCTGACCGGTTCCATGAACGAGGAAACGGCGGTTGAATGCATGAAAGCCGGGGCCACCGATTATGTGATTAAAGAGCACCGCACCCGTCTTCCTTATGCCGTGCAGGAGGCGTTGAAAAAACGGAAAGTAGCCCGGGAAAAGGAACAGGCTTTGCAGCAACTGAGAGAAAGCGAGGAAAAATACAAATCCCTTTTCCGCAACAACCATGCAGTGATGATGCTGATTGACCCCGAGGACGGCACCATTGTGGATGTTAACCCCGCTGCCTGTAATTTTTACGGATTTACACACCAGGAACTCACCTCAAAAAAAATGGCGGATATCAATACCCTCACGGCGGAAGAGGTGGAAAAGGAAATGAAAGATGCCGTGGCGGAAAAAAGGAATCATTTCCAGTTCAGGCACCGGAAAGCCAGCGGGGAGATACGGGATGTGGAGGTGTTTAGCGGGCCCATTCCCATGGAAGGGAAAATATTGCTCTATTCCATTGTGCATGATATTACGGAAAGAAGGGAACTGGAAAACGCACTGCAGGAGAGTGAAAAAAGGTACCGGGAAATGTTTGTGAACAATCCTGTGCCTATGCTGATCTATGAGGTGGAAACCCTTCAGATCATGGAAGTGAATGATGCGGCCGTGAACAAGTATGGGTATACCTATGATGAATTTACGAAAATGACCCTGAAAAATATCAGGCCCGAAGAGGATGTTCCTGAATTGCTGGAAGCTGTTCAGAATTCTTCGGAAGACTTCCGGCATTTGCGCGTTTGGAGGCACCGGAAAAAAGACGGCAGCCTGATGATGGTGGAGATCGCTTCCCATGCCCTGCCCGAAAGGGATGGTAAAAAGTATCGCCTGGTGCTGGCCAATGACGTAACGGCGCGGCTCGAGGCGGAAAATATGCTGCGCGAGGCCAAGGAGAAAGCCGAGGCAAGCGACCGGCTGAAAACAGCCTTTATGAACAATATTTCCCATGAGGTACGCACCCCCATGAACGGAATCGTGGGTTTTGCCGAGATACTGATGGGTGAGGACATGCCGCGGGAAGAAAAGGAAGAGGCTCTGCGGGTGCTCCAGTCGAGCAGCGAACGCCTCATTAGCACCATCAATAATTACATGGATATCTCCCTGATTGTTTCCGGGAATATGGAAGTGAACGTCACCCGGGTGGATTGCCGGGAGCTTCTGCAGGATATTTTTATGACGTGCAGAAACCGGGCCGAAGCCAAGGGGCTTCAGGCCGGCCTTGAGGTTCCGGAATCCCTCACCGATCCCTTTCTGGAAACCGATCCCGAACTGCTGAAAAAGGCTCTTGGGCATCTTACAGAAAATGCCTTGAAGTTTACTGGCCAGGGGGAGGTGACGCTGGGGTTACGCAGGGAGAAGGATGTGATGGTGTTTTTCGTGAGGGATACGGGGCCCGGCATACAAAAGGAATCCCTCGAAAATATTTTTGCCCATTTTTCACAGGAGGATGAATCACGCACACGGAAATTTGAAGGCAGTGGATTGGGGTTGTCTATTGCCAGGGGTATTGCCGGGATTCTTGGTGGTAACATTGCAGTCGATACGGAGCCCGGAAAAGGATCGGAGTTCCGGTTGGTCCTGCCTGCGGGAGAGAAATCCCATGTCCCCGGGAAGGAAACCCTGGCGGGAATTTCTTCGGAACATAGTGAGGTACCCCTGAAAATTCTGGTGGCGGAGGATGATCCGGCCAGCTTCTTTTATCTGCAAAAGATTATGGAGAAAAAGATACGGGCTGAAATGATCTATGCCCGGAACGGACAGGAAGCGGTGGAAAAATTCCGGGAGAATCCGGGGATTGATCTGGTGCTGATGGATATCAAAATGCCGGTGATGAACGGACTGGATGCTACCCGGCAGATCAAATCCATGGATAAAAAGGTGCCGGTGCTGGCCATTACCGCCTATGCCCTGAGCGGGGAAGAGTACCTGGCCCGGGAAGCCGGATGCGACGAATACATCACCAAGCCCGTGTATGTTGATCTGCTGATGCAGAAAATAGAAAAATACGTGTACCGGCCGTAAAACGGGTTTAATTGAATTGCATTCTGATCACCTTGCCCTCGGGGAACAGGTAGTGTTCCAGGGTGCTGATCAGTACCTGCGGAGGAATGGGCTTGACCAGGTATTCATGGCAGCCTGCCATAAATGATTTTCTTCTGACATCGGGCGATGAATAAGCCGTTTCCGCAATGATGGGCACCCCACGGCGGCATTTTCTGATCTCTCTGATTACCTCCACCCCGTTGATGAAAGGGATCTGGATATCCACCAGGGCCAGGTCAATTTGTTTATCGGTGTAACAACAATAATCAATGGCATCGGGACCTGTTTCCAGGTGGACAACGGTGGCTCCCGTTCTTTTCAGTATCTCCTCAAAATACCGGTAACACGACAGGTTATCTTCTACGATCAGAATCACCTTGTCATGCCAGTCCTTTTTGAAAATAGAATTTTCCAACCGGAAATCAGGTTTGGGGTTAGGTTTTTAATTTTTCGCCATGCAAAATATAAAACTCCGGGCAGAAATCATTGGAATTAAGCAGAAAAGGTCCGGTGATTTTTCAACAGGTTGCGCAACAAATGTAATACTCAGGAATACAGAGGGGTAGATGTCATGGCAAACAGGTTATCAACCGGAAAGGCCATGAAAATCAGGATGCTTCAACGAACATAAAACACAAATACCGCCTTATCTGAAACAGATATGGCGGTATTCAGGTACATGGTTCTTTTTCTCTCCTTTTCTGAGGCGACCGGTTTTTATTTCCCGATGCAGGGGTCAGGTCTGGTCAAAATAATTCTGCAGCAGCTTGCGCCGCGAACTGTGGCGCATTTTTTTCAATGCCTTGTCGCGCACCTGTCTTACCCTTTCCCGGGTCAGGTGCATTTTCTCGCCGATTTCTTCCATAGTCATCGGTTGCATGCCGATACCGAAAGAAAGCTTGATAATATCTTCCTCCCGTTTGCTCATGGAGCGGAGTACGCGTTCGATTTCCTTCTGCA
Source organism: Bacteroidota bacterium (assembly GCA_011049175.1). GTDB lineage: Bacteria > Bacteroidota > Bacteroidia > Bacteroidales > VadinHA17 > HyVt-105. The sequence goes on from DSCJ01000097.1 coordinate 12,931, forward strand.
GCGACTCCTTGCTGAGCCCTTCGTCGGGTGAAGGCTCGCTGCTACTGGCCAGTACATCCAGCAGGGTACCGTCTTCTTCTTCCGAGAAAGGGGCATCCACGGAAACCGGTTTCCCCGAAAGGGGAAGGGTTTGCTTTACCTTGTCTATGGGTACTCCCATGGATTGAGCAAGCTCCTCCGGTGTGGGTGTCCGTTCATTTTCCTGTTCAAACTGGTTCTGTGCTTTATGGAGCTTTTGAAGCGTTCCCGACTGGTTCAGCGGAATCCTCACCACCCGGCCTTTTTCAGCAATGGCCTGCAGAATGGACTGCCTGATCCACCATACGGCATATGAGATAAACTTGAAGCCGCGGGTTTCATCGAAACGCTGGGCCGCCTTGATCAGCCCCAGATTCCCCTCGTTGATCAGATCGGGCAGGCTCAGCCCCTGCCGCTGGTACTGTTTGGCCACGGATACAACAAAACGCAGATTGGCCCGTACCAGCCTGTCCAGGGCTTTTTGGTCACCTTCCCTGATCCGTCGGGCCAGAGCAGCCTCCTCTTCCACACTGATCAGCTCTTCTCTGGCAATGTCCTGTAAATACTTGTCAAGCGATGCACTTTCCCTGTTGGTAAATGATTTTTCAATTTTTAACTGCCTCATGTCTTTCCCCTCCTTTCCTGAATAAATTTAATAAAATCGTGACCGGATGTCAAATCCTTCCCGGTTCATTCTGCTCTTTTCCCCGCAAATAGAACGTTTTCAAAACAAAATTGTTTCTTCTTTCGTAAATATTTATATAATTTGTTATATTGATGATCGCTGCCGGGGCTTTTGCCCGGTTTCATCCCTGTTATTCGTGATGCGCGTTAAGAGGGTTTGGTTGCGTGCTTAGGGGGGTTATTTTCTTAAAAATAGTTAAAATCCAACAGGATACATTCTGTTGGGTGAAAATTAACGGATAGCAATATAACTGGTGGCAGATCAAAAAAGTGAAAAAGGGGGAAAGCAGCCGCAAAATAAAAAATGGCTGAACGCCTAAGCCTTGCTCGACAGCTTACCGGGCATGGCTTTTCGCTGCCTGGATGATGCGAACTGGACCATGCTGTATGTAAGCAGGGGATGTATGGAACTGACCGGTTTTCAGCCGGAAGCATTGATCGGGAACAGGGATTATCCCTACGAACACATTATCCATCCGGACGACCGCAAGAGGGTAAGAGAGGAAGTCCATACAGCCTTTTCACAGGGTCGGAGCTATGAGCTAACCTACCGGATCAGGACGCGCGACCGGCAAACCCGCTGGGTGCTGGAACGGGGATTTAAATCGGAAGAAGCGTACCGGGAAAAACGAATTATTGAGGGAGTGATTGTGGATATTACCGCCCGGAAGAAAGCCGAGGAGCGGCTGTTGGCCGAAGAAAATTTGCTGAGGAGTGTGCTGAGAAGTATTCCCGGTGGCGTGGGGATGGTCAGAAACCGCATCCTGATATGGGTGAACGACACGTTTTGCCGTATGTTCGAGCGTCCGGAAGAAGAACTGATCGGGAAAAACACCTCGGTGATTTATCCGTCAACACAGGAATATGAACGGGTAGGAAAGGAACTGTACCCGGCCCTCGAAAGAGACGGGTTTGCCGGTTTGGAAGCGGAGCTGATAACAGGCACCGGCCGGTTGCTCCATGCCATTTTTACCATCACACATGTCAACCCCCAAAAACCGGAGGAAGGAGCTGTTTTTGTGGTGACCGATGTTTCGGGCATGAAAAAGGTGGAGCGGGAGCTCAGGGAAAGTGAAATGAAATACAGCCAGCTCGTACGTTCAAACCCCGATTCTATCATGGTGATTTCCGGGGGGAAATATGTTTATGTCAATCCGGCCGCTTTCAAAACGCTGGGTTACAGAAATGCGGAAGAGGTAACCGGTTTGGAAGCGGATGTAACGGTTCACCCTGATTTTCGGCTCTTTATCGAAAACCGCAGAAAGAAAGCCCTGCAGGGGGAGACCAATCCGCCGGCAGTGATCCGCATGCTGAAGAAAAACGGGGAAACCCTGTGGGCCGAAACCTATTCCATGCCCATGGTTTATCAGGGAGAGAAAGCCGTAATGGTCATAGCTAAGGACGTTACGGAAAAACTGATAGCTGAAGAAAAACTCAGGCAGAGCGAAACCCTTTTGAAGAAAATATACGACACGACCCCTGTGGGATTGGGGATCATGCAGAACAGGGTACTGAAGAGCGTGAACCGGGGTTTTATGCAGATAACGGGATACAGTGAGGAAGAGCTGCGGGGACGTTCAGCCCGAATGCTGTACCACAGTGAAGAAGAGTTTAACCGGGTGGGTAAACTGATAGAGAAATTCAGGACCGACCGGTCGTTCCAGCCTATTGAAACGGTGATCAGGCATAAAACGGGCAGGGAAGTCCCCGTATATTTCCAGACCCTGCCGGTACTGGCCACCGACCTGATGGGAGAAATGGTGTTTTCCGTAATCGACCTCACCCCCATCAGGGAGGCGGAAACCAGAATGCAGCAAAGCCAGACCACCTTCCAGACCTTTATGGATAACCTGCCGGCCAGCGCCTACATCAAGGATGACAGGCTGAGGCATGTTTTTGTGAACCGGTATCTTCTGGATATTACAGGCCTGAAAGAGGAAGAGATCATCGGAAAAAAAGGACGGGAAGTATTTCCGCCCTCCACTGCTGAAGCCATGGAGCGAATGGACCAAATCGTTCTGGACAAAGGGAAAACAGTTACCCGGGAATATCCGATTGTTCTTCCGGGGGGAGAAACATCCTGGCAGTATGATATCAAATTTCTGCTTACCGGCGTGGACGGCTCCCGGATGGTAGGCGGGATCAGTGTTGACATTACCCGGCGGAGGGAAATGGAAGAAAAACTGCGCGAAAGCGAGGAAAGGTTCCGGGCCCTGGTCAGCTCCATGGAAGATATTATTTTTACACTGGATACCCGCGGACGTCATACAGGTCTTTATGGAAGGTGGGTGGAAAAATACGCGGCCAGTCCGGCAGATTTTCTTGGGAAAAGTGCGGCGGAAGTGTTCGGTAAAAAGGCCGGCAGGGTGCATATGGAAGCCAACAGGAAAGCCCTGAAGGGGGAATTTCTGGTATACGAGTGGAAAGCCGGCGATGGGGAAGAGATAAGCCATTTTCAGACCTCCCTCAGCCCCATAAGAAACAGTAAAGGACAGGTTTCGGGCCTGGTTGGGATCGGCCGGGATATTACGGAGCTCAAAAAAGCAGAAGCACAAGTGCGCGACAGCGAAAAGAATTTCCGTGCCTTCATGGATTATATACCCGCTTACATTGTGTTGAAAGACAGCCATCTGAATTATGTATATGCCAATAAGCGGTTGATCACTGATCTGGGTATTACGGAAGACGACCTGAAAAACCTGAAAGATGAGGAACTGTTTGATCCGCACATGGCGGAAACCATCATACGGCTGGAGAAAAAGGTCATGAGACAAAAAAACGTGCAGGAAATTCCGGAAGTCAGGATCAGGTGGAAAAACCGGGAGCGGTGGCTGCGCGGCGTGGTGTTCCCGGTTATCATGTCTGGGAATGAGGAATTCGTCGGGGAATTCTATGTGGATATCACCGCCCATAAACAAATGGAAGAAACGCTCCAGCAGGCCCTCCAGACTTCCGATGACATTGTCCGGACCATTCCTTCCGGATTGTTAATTTTCGGACTTGCAGGAAAAGGGCAGCTAATCCTGGAAGGAGGCAACCCCCAGGCCGCCCGCATTACGGGAATGAAAATCAATGACTGGCTGGGCAGAACCTTTGAAGAGATCTGGCCCGATAAGGCAGGAGAAGGCCTGAAAAAGACTTTTCTCAAGGTAATTGAAAAGGGAAATACATACCACAATGATGATTTCCATTATGAAGGGAAATCTTTAAAAGGCACTTTCCGCATCAGGGCTTTTCGCATGCCCGGCCAGCGGGTGGGTGTGGCATTTGAGGATATTACCGTATTTAAGAAAGCGGAACAAAACCTGCGCGAAAGTGAAAAAAAATACCGCGATCTGGTGGAAAAAGCAGGTATCGGCATCCTGATCGACAACCGGGAAGGGAGGATAACCTATGCCAACCGGGTGCTGGCGAAAATGTTCGGATATTCCATGAATGAGATCGTGCGGATGAAAAATACCGATCTTTTTTCCCGGGAAGACATTCCCCGAATCATGGAATACCACCGGAAAAGAATGGCAGGGGACAGGGCCCCTTCGAGGTATGAGCTGAGGGGAGTCAAAAAAGACGGGAAAGTTTTCTGGATAGAAATAAAAGTGACACCCCTGAAGGAAAAGAACCGGATTACGGGCACCCGCAGCTACCTGTGGGATATTACCGAAAGAAAGAAAAGGGAAGATGAACTGAGGGAATCATACCGGCAGATCAGGGAGCTCAGCCGGCACCTGGATAAGGTGAGGGAGGAGGAACGAAAAGGCATTGCCCGGGAAATTCACGATGAGTTGGGTCAGATCCTTACCGCATTGAAAATAGACATTTCCTGGATGGAAAAACGTTCAGGCCGGGAGAAGCCGGAATACCTGGCTAAAGCCCGGTCTATGAAAGAAATGGCCGATATGGCTATCCAGAGTGTTCAACGGATATCGGCGGAACTGCGGCCCAGCCTGATCGACGACCTGGGACTGAAAGATGCCCTGGAATGGATCATGAACGACATGGAGAGAAGATCGGGGATCCGTATTCAATTCGATATGGCTCCCGAAGTCACTGACATCGACACGAAGCAGGCCATTACCGTATTCCGCCTGGTGCAGGAGGGCCTGACCAATGTGGCGAGGCATTCGGAGGCTGACCGGGCAAGGGTTTCCATTACGCCCAGGGAAGGAATGCTGAAAATCATTATTTCGGATAACGGAAAAGGCGTTGAACCGGAAAAGATGCGCTCAGTCGAATCGCTGGGCATTATGGGCATGCGGGAACGGGCCATGTTGTACGACGGCGATGTGCAGATATCGGGGGAAAAAGGAATCGGAACAACAGTAACTATCCAGATGAAATTCCATAAACAGGAACAACCATGATCAGGGTACTCATTATTGATGATCATCCCATTGTCAGGCAGGGGATCACCCAGATCCTCTCGGAACTAGATATGTTGGTGGAAACCTCCGGGGCCGGAACCGTTGAGGAAGGACTGAAACGGTTCCTGAAAGAAAAATTCGATGTGGTGCTGCTCGATATCAGCATGCCGGGCCGCAGCGGTCTGGATGCCATCAAGGATTTCAAAAAGATCGGGCCCTCGGTCCCCGTCCTGATGCTGAGTATGTTCCCCGAGGAACAGTATGCCATCAGGGCCATGCGCTCAGGGGCTTCAGGGTACCTCACCAAAAACAGCGCGCCCGATGAGCTGGTGGCTGCTGTAAAAAAAGTGCTCGACGGGGGGAAATACATCACCCTTTCCCTGGCAGAAAAGATTTTCGACGGCCTGGACGGGTCCGATGAACCCACCCGGAAACTATCTGACCGGGAACGTGAGGTGCTGCTTGGAATAGCCCGGGGAAAAACAATCCGCGAAATTGCTGCCTACCTCCACCCGAATGAAAAAACCGTCAGCACCTACCGGTCCCGCCTTCTTGAAAAACTGAGCCTTTCCAGCAATGCCGATATTGTCCGGTACGCCCTCCGGGAAGGGTTGGTAAGCTGAGGGCAAACCCGGTCATTCCTTCCGGAATCTTTTCTGTTCCACTCCATTTCCTTACAGAAAGGTAAGAGTTTTCCTACACCTGATTGGGTGTATATCCTACATTTATTTGGGGTGCAGGTTTACAGGCTATTACCCGGACAACGGATACTTTTATATCCAGGAATTCAGAATAACGGTATCCCTAACTGATACAAAGATGGTGGTTGTCATTATTGACCGGACCCCTTTTACCATGTCCCGGCTTGCCGCAATGCTGGCCGAAACCGAGGAGGTGGACGTCATGGTAAAAGTGGTAAACCCGGAGGAAGCCAGAGAAAAAGTGAAACAGTACAATCCCAATGTGGTGATCATGGACCTGAACCTGAGTGGAATCGACAGCATGGGTCTGATCAGTGACCTTCTCCGCGACCGTCCGGATGTGCGCTGGATCGGGCTTACCAGCTATGCGGTGGAGCAGTACCGCAAAACCTGCCGGGAAGCCGGAGTGGAATACTGCCTTGACAAAAACCATGATTTTGAGCGAATACCGGCTTTACTAAAGAAAATCAAAACAAATAATTCCGGGAAGAATGCCTGAACATACCGAAATGATCAATGCCCGTGACCGGGACCAGCTCCTGGAAAGCATTTTCTACGGTACAGACATTGCCATCTTCGTTGTGGAGGTGTCGCCGGACGGAGAGTTCAGGTACCTGGAGCTGAATCAGGCTCATGAGAGAATATCCGGACTGAAATCCGGAGAGATCAGGGGGAAACGCCAGGAAGACCTGTTCCCCGATGTTCCACGCAAAGTGATCAGGCAGATCAGAAACCATTATGAGGAATGCCTTGAAAAGGGAAGCAGCATAGAATATGAGGAAATGATCCCCATCAGGGGGAAAAACCTCTGGTGGCTTACCCGCCTCACTCCCCTGAAAAACAGGGTTGGAAAAATTTACCGTATTATCGGAACTTCTACCCACATCTCCAGGCTGAAACAAACGGAAGAGGAGCTCCTTATGCACAAAGAACAGCTGGAGCAGAGGGTGGCAAAGCGAACGGCCGAACTGAAGGAAAGCGAACAACGCTGCACCCGCATACTTGATTCCATGAGCGATCTGGTGATGATCTGTGAGTCCGGTGGCCGGGTGGAATATGCCAACCGGGCCATGAAGGAAAGTCTGGGGAAGAATATTACGGGAGATAATTGTTATTCGGCCCTGTTTGGGTTTGAGAAACCCTGTGCCTGGTGCCGCAAAGACAGCCGGCAAATGCTGAATGAGGAAATCAGACTTCCCCATAACGGACGCACTTATCAGTGGTCGTCCACCCCCATTGAGTTGACACATAACCATACCAGCCGGCTGAATGTGTTCAGGGACCTGTCGGATATTCTTTCGGCAAAGAAAAAAGCCGAGGAAAGCGACCGGCTGAAAACCCGGTTCCTGGCCACCATGTCGCATGAGCTCCGTACCCCGTTGAATGCTATCATGGGATTTTCAGCATTGATGAAAGAAACCCGGTCGCAGGAGGAAATGCTGGAATATGCCGGGATCATTTACCAGAGCGGGGAAAAACTCCTGGAACTTATCGATAATCTGTTTTTCCTGACTTCTTACGAAAGCGGAAGGCTGGAAATAAACCCGGTCAGTTTCAGCGTGGCCGAACTGCTGAAGGAAATCGAAAGGGAGTTAAAACTGGTGCAGGAAAAGGTGCATGACGGCAGAGTCCGTCTCCTTGTGGATATTCCGGCCGAAGAGGAGGACACCATCCTGTTCAACGACCGGACAAAACTGCGGCAGGTATTACTTCAGCTCGTCAAGAACGGGTTCATGTTTACCCGGGAAGGGCATGTGAAATTGGCACTGGAACGGGAAGACCCTGAGACCCTTCTGTTCCGGGTGGAGGACACCGGAATAGGAATCAGTCCGGAAAAGCTGGAGATTATTTTTGAAAAATTCCGTCAGGCAGATGAATCCAACACCCGGATATTCGACGGCACCGGCATAGGCCTTTACATTGCCCGAAGCCTGATCGAAATGATGGGTGGTAAAATCAGTGTGGAATCCGTTCCCGGTAAAGGCTCTGTATTTACCGTTCAATTGCCGGTTCAACACAACCGTGAAGGGAAAGATAAGGAAGGTGAAAAAACGGCAACGGTAAAGGAAAACCCGACCATCCTGGTGGTGGACGACGAACCCGATAACGCAGCTTTGCTGGAAACCCTCCTGCGCCTGGAAGGAGCCCTGGTGGAAATGGCCGGGAACGGAAAGGAAGCGGTGCAGAAAGTGCGCAACGGCAGGCGTTTCGATATGGTGCTGATGGACCTGAAAATGCCTGTGATGGATGGATTCGAAGCAACCCGGCAGATCAAGGAAGCCTTTCCCGACTTGCCGGTCATTGCCCAGTCGGCCTATGTGGTGCCTGAAGAAAAAAGGAAAGCCATGGAAGCCGGCTGCGATGCCTTTCTTACCAAGCCCATTCACAGGGAATCATTGAAAAAAATAGTGGATGCGTACTGCATAAAAAGAAGTGAATCCTGAAAAGAGAAAGTTCTGTTATGAAAAGAAGCAGTATTCGGTGGATCATATTACTTGCCGTTGCCTTTATCTGGCTTTCACATTCGCTGATACAGGCGCTGCTCATTGAAGACCTTACCCTGGGCCAGGCCCTCTTGCTGAAGGTTCCGGCCGATGATATGGTCTTCAGATTCTTTGTTATCCTCCTGGTGATCCTGCTGGGGATGAAAGTGTGTTGCGCACCTCGCCGGAATCACAGGTATCTCATGGACGATCTCTATATACCTGAAAACCGGGCAAATCACCTCAACCCGGCTACCCGTAACCAGATCTCACGCTTTGTGCATGAAATCCGGACCCAGCTGCACAACATTGTAGGATTTTCTCAGTTGCTGGAAAAAAACCCCCTCCGCGAAAGGGACAGAAACCGGTACCTGCATTATATTGAAAACAGCAAACGGGCCATGGGGAGAGCGGTTGACGAATTATATACATACCAGCGTGCAAAAACCTCAGGGAAGAAAAACGGGCAATCCGCAGAAATATTTCCACAGGATAAATGGAAGGGGAAAACCATTCTGGTAGCAGACGATGTGCAAACCAATTACATGTTGCTCAAACTGCCCCTGCAACGTACCGGGGCAGAAATACTCTGGGCAAAAAACGGGAAAGAAGCCGTGGATCTTTTCAAAGAAACGGAACAGGTAGATCTGGTGCTGATGGATATCCTGATGCCTGAAATGGACGGGTTCGAAGCCACCCGCAAAATCAAGGAGATCAGCCCACAGGTTCCTGTCGTGGCCCAGACTGCCTATTCATACGATGAAATGGCGGTAAATTACGGAGCGGCCCCTTTCGACGGGTACCTGATCAAACCTATCTGGCATGTGGATCTTTATAACAAATGCTCCCGGTTTCTGGGAAAGTAATATCAGATTTACTGAAAATACAAAAATCAACCTGACTAATTGTACCTGATGACCAGGTTAGCATATATTTACCGGCTTACCCTCTGGATGATCCTGTGGGGGATCCCCCATCTGCTTGCTGCACAGGATGAGTCACAGACCTTCAGGCGGATTTTCAACGAAGCGGAATCGGTCATGCTGTACCTGCACGATTATGAAAAAGCCCTTCCGCTTTACCTGATACTGAATGATATGGATAAAGAAAATGCCCATATCATGTACAAAACAGGCCTGTGCTACCTGAACATTCCGGGAAAGAAGAGCGAAGCCATTTCCTGGTTCCGGAAGGCAACAGGAAACATCAGCCGGAATTTCGTGCCGGTGTATGACGAGCGGAAAGCCCCGCCTGAAGCATGGTTTTACCTGGCACGGGCTTATCATGTTACAAACCGACTGGAAGAGGCCATTGAAACCTATCAGGTGTATGCCGGTGAAGCGGGTCCGACGGAATATTACGATATGGCCTTTGTGAAACAACAGGTGGAAGGATGCCGGCTGGCGCTGGAAATGCAGGATAATCCGGTTCCTGTGCAGGAAACCCTCCTGCCGGAAACGGTGAATGCCTATACGGAAAATTTCAATCCCGCATTGTCGGGCAACGGGATGCACCTGGTGTACATGGCACGCAGCGGCGACGAGAACCGCATTATCTATTCCCAAAGAAAGGGAGGAAAGTGGGCTGAAGGAAGGGATATCACCCCGGAGTTGGGGGACCCGGGGATGATGATGATTTCCTCCCTTTCTTTTCAAGGGAACCGGCTGGTGGTTTTCCGGGATGACCAGGGGAAGGCAGACCTGTATGTCAGTTACCGGAATGGGGACCACTGGAGCCCTCTGGAGAAAATGAACCGGAATATCAATACCCGCTACTGGGAAGGCAACGGTTGTTTTTCACCCGACGGGAACACCTTTGTTTTTTCCAGCAACCGGAAAGGAGGGTTGGGTGGCCTCGATCTCTATTATTCAGAAAAGAATGAAAAAGGGGAATGGGGCCCTGCCCGTTCCCTGGGCAAAACTGTCAATACCCCTCTGATGGACGATGCTCCATATTTCTCTGCCGACGGTAGCCGCCTGTATTTCAGCTCCCAGGGCCACCATGCCATGGGTGGTTACGACCTGTTTTTCACAGAACGAACCGGGGAAGGAACATGGAGCCGGCCGGTCAACCTGGGGTATCCGGTGAATACCACCGATGACGACCTGTTCATTGCCTCGGTAGGAAATGGCGATACCGCTCTGTACGCCCGCTTTACAGGGGAAGGTATGGTACGCAAAGGAATTTACCTGATTGTTCTGCGGGCCGAAGAACCGGCTGCCACGCTGAAACTGGCGGGAGAAATCAGGCTGGCCGATGGCAACCGGGGAAAAACATCCGGCTGGTCGGTGGAAGTAACCGATACCCTCACAGGAGAAACCCTGGTTGAAGTACACCCTGATACGGCATCAGGCCGGTTTTCTCTGGATCTTTCCCCGGGAATATACCGGGTGACATGCAGGGCGGCGGGATATGCCACCACCCGTCAGGTGCTGGCCGTAAATGGGGATATCGGCTCCCGAACATTGATTATGAATACTACCCTGTATCCCGATGCGGTGGCTTCAGGGGAATACCACCTTCTCCACAATACATATTTTGATTTCAATGAACACAGGCTTACTGCAGGAGAAAAGAGAAAACTCGACCGGATTGCCGCCACCCTGCTGGAATATCCGGAACTGAAATTCGAACTGACCGGATATGCCGATCCGCAGGGAAATGCCCGGTATAACCTGGAGCTCAGCGACCGCCGGGCCCAGGCTGTGGCTGAATACCTGTTACATCATGGGGTGGATCCGGAAAGAATGATCGCCAGAGGAGTGGGTGAAATTGCCGCTGTGCCCTCTTCCGCATCACGACCCGGAAATTTGCAAAAAGATGGGAATGCATTGATGAGGAAGGTGGCAGTACGGATCATCAGAACAGGGGAAGAACAGGGGATTCCCGAAGAAATATCCATCCCTGAGTACCTGCAGGGGCCGTATGCTCTCAGGTATTCCGTAATCGTGATCAAGGTGGATGAACCCCTTCCATCGGATTATTTCAGCCGCTTCTCAATGGATGAACTAAGGTATGTCAGGGAACTGAAAGTGAAAGACGGATTCATTTACACCCTGGGCAGTTATGCGGAAAAACCCCGGGCAATCAGGACCCTGGGCGAACTGGTCAGGCTGGGGTTTACCGAGGCGGTGGTGGTGGATCAGCACAAGCTGGAAGAGATGGTACTCGATGCCCTGGAGCACGAAAGCCTTCTGGGCCGCCCGACCATGATCACCGAAATCCCCTGGTACACCATACAGATCTATGCCCTGAAAAACTCCCCCCACGAAAACGCCTTCAGGGAACTGGACAATATCATGGTTTTCCGTGGGAACGACGGGTTCACCCGGTATACCACAGGAAAATACCAGGGATATCTGAAAGCAAGGGAAGCACTGGAAGGGATTTATGGAAAGGGATACCCCGAATCGTTTGTTCGTTTGCTCGAACCGTTGTACGGAGGACTGAACGCAGACCTGCCGTAGGTCATTCCTGTTTGGCTAACAGCTTCAGTCCGCCGGATCAGAACATCCGGGTTTTTTTTGCGGAAAATTCCCGGCGGTAAGCTTCTTCATCTCCATAGGGTATGAATTCCGCATGGTGCGCAGGAACTACAAAACCCTCCTTGTTCCGGTGCTGTATCCCGCACCAGTATTTTTCCGTTTCACCGATAATCTTTACCCAGTACTGCAATATCCCGTTGGCATAGCCACAATATATGCAGTTGAGCTTCTGCATGACGTTGAGGTATTGCAACCGGTGCCGGTCAATCAGTACATACCGGCTCCGTTTCACCGCAGGTATTCCATATATGGGGAAAGAAATCCGGTGGTACAGCTCAATCCAGAAATCGAGCAAAAACAGAAGGATTCCTGCAGGGTATATGAAAGGAAGTATGATCAGGTGCTTCAGGAACCGGTGTCGGGTTTTCAGGTATTTCATGAGCAGTGGGTTTTTTTCCGCAATAAATCTAACCACAAGTTTTTTATCCCCAATAACCGATTATAGGATCATACGATTTGCATAAGAGACGAACATGAGGTAATTTTATCAGGATCAACGATTTTACCGCTTCGTTGACACGATTATGTTTTTTGTGCTATAAAACATCTTAATTTCTTACACATGACGTTATTCCTACGCTTGAGCCTTGTTTTGCTCCCCATGGTATCATGCACGGCACAACCCGACATGGCCTGGGAAAAACTACACCTTCGATCAGTAATGGGTCTTCATGCCTGTAGTTCGGAACTTGAAGCGCCCGATCCCTTCGATGCGCCGGGGCCATACGGCGCCCACCACCTGCTTGACGGAGACCTTTCCACCGCCTGGTCGGAAGGGGTGGAAGGGCCCGGCCTGGGAGAATATGTCTATCTGGCAGTGGGTAATGTCTTTCCGGAAAAGCTTCATATAGCCAATGGATACCAGAAATCCCCCGGGGTGTACGAAGCGAACAACCGGGTGAAAACGATTCATGTACGTCTTTATGCCGGCTTTATGATCCCAGGTGAAGTAACCGAGGTGGAAACGGTGGTCAGGGTGCGGCCTTTTCCGCAAAACCATGTCATTCCCCTGGCCGATCAAACCGGCGTTCAGGAGTTTAACCTTCCCTTCCGGAAAGAAAAAGCGGCTGCATTTGTGAAGGAATGTCGCGGGGATTTTCTGTCTGAGTTTGCTTCTGAACTGGAAACAGTGGCTGCCTTCTCTCCTTCCGGGGAAGTTGAGCCGGAATTTAACTGGATTGTGCAACTGGAGATAAAAGAAATCTACCCGGGCTCCCGCTGGGACGATACCTGCCTGTCGGAAGTCTGGACAGAAGAGGAAGAACAGGCCGGCAAACCACTGAAAATTAACGAGATACGTGAAGTTTATGCCTCTGATGACGGGAATTTTATCTATGTAAAAACCAACCTGCCGGAACCGGTCATCCTGGTCGACCGTTCTGTGGAGGAAACCGGCATGGGACTGCCGGAAGAACAGCACCTGGCCCTGGCCCTGATGGATGTGAGCCCCGACAGGGAATGGGCACAGGTGGATTTTATGGTGGGGCAGGAAGCTGAAGCCCGCGTGGAGGAAACCTCCCGGCTGTATTATGTGCCGGCCCTGCGATGGGTTGAGCCGGAAGCCTACGGGAATCCCATGGGATTATATGGGTTCGAAGAGAAGGATGGGAAAACATTCCTGATCACCGATAAAGGAGAGACCGATCTGAACTTGCTCAGGGAGCAACTGAACCTTTGAGCAGGTTCATCTGTTAACCCGTATAAACAGAAAAGGATTATGGCAACGATTACACTTAACGGGAATCCTGTACACACAACGGGGAACCTCCCGGAAAAAGGTCAGACAGCCCCCGGTTTTACGCTGGTGAAATCAGACATGAATGATCTCACCCTGCAAGAACTGCAGGGGAAACGGGTTATCCTGAGTATTTTTCCCAGCCTCGACACGGATGTGTGTGCCGTTTCGGTGAGGAAATTCAACGAAAAAGCCGCCGGACTCGCCAACACGGTGGTGCTGGCCATTTCGAAAGACCCTCCATCTGCTATGGGCCGTTTCTGCAGCGCCGAAGGCATCGACCGGGTCATCACCCTTTCGGCTTTCCGGAACCCATCTTTCGGAAAGGAATACGGGGTGGAGATCACCGACGGGCCTTTCGCCGGCCTTCTGGCCCGCAGCGTGCTGGTGCTCGATGAGGAAGGGAAGGTGATCCATTCACAGCTGGTCCCCGAGATAGCCCAGGAACCCGATTATGAAGCCGCCCTGTCGGTGTTGTAAAGGGCTTTAAATGAGAGTATTTACAAACAGACCGTTTTGCCGGTACAGATCATGCCGGCGGAACGGTTATTTTTTTTTCTGTTGATCAGGCCTTACAGAGCTTTCGTCAATTCTTCCGGGAAATCACTTGAAAATTACCGGGTGTTTTACGAAATTTAAACAGCTATTCCAACTCATAACTTAAAAACAAAACCTATGAAAAAATCTCTACTCGCTTTTACCTTTTTGTTTTTCATCTTTTCCGCGTTTTCCCAGTCTGTTTTTATCAATGAGATCCATTACGATAATGATGGAGGGGATACAGATGAAGGGGTGGAAATTGCCGGTCCGGCCGGAACCGACCTAACCGGCTGGTCGCTGGTTGGCTATAATGGAAATGGGGAAGCGGTGTACAGCACCACGAATCTTTCGGGCACTATCCCCAACCAGATGAATGGCTATGGTACCCTGTGGTTTGCAATTGCCGGTTTGCAAAACGGCGACCCCGACGGCATTGCCCTGGTGGATCCCACCAGCAATGTGGTCCTGTTTCTGAGCTATGAAGGGGCATTTACCGCTGCTGACGGGCCTGCCAGCGGCATGGAAAGTACGGATATCGGTGTACAACAAGCGAGCAGTACACCGATTGGTCTTACGCTGCAATTAAGTGGTGAGGGGACCGATTATACCGATTTTACCTGGGAAGGCCCGGTGGCTGAAACCAGGGGGAATGTGAATCTGAACCAGATGCTGGGCACGGACGAAGATCCTCCTGAGTGGACAACAGATTTCCCTGTGATGCAGAATGTTCTGGATACAAAGGGCAACCTGCATGTCAGCCTTAACGAGCCCGGCACGGTGTACTATGTGGTGCTGGCCGACGGGGCTACGGCCCCTACTTCCGAAGAAGTGAAAGCCGGGGTAGATTACGGCGGAGTAGAGGTGCTGGTGGCCGGCAGCATCGATGTGGCAGAAGCGGAAACAGAATACGTGGAAACCATTCCGGGAGCCACCCCTGAAACCCCATACGATATTTATGTGGTGGCCGAGGACAAAGCTTCTACGCCCAACCTGCAGGCTGCGCCTGTGCTGCTGGAAGTGACCACCACTGCCGGGCGTATGCTGACCATTGTGGCCCCGGAGGCAGGAGACACTTATTATGTGGGTGATGAAGTAATCTTTCAGTGGACGTCCGGGAACATTGCACACGTCATGATCGGAGGCTATGATTTCACCGGAGGGGAATACTTTTTCCTGGCGGATGAGAATACGGGCGAACCGTTTGTGATCGATGCTGCCCTGGGGCAATTTGCCTATACCATTCCCAATTTTGCTTCCACCGAACAGATCGATATCCGTATATTCGATGCAGCCGATACTACATTCTATGATAAGGTATACCCCGTATACCTGGTGGACGAGGTGGATCCGGCCCTGTATGCCACCTATCCCGGGAACGGGGCCGTGGATGTTCCGCTGAACATTCAGCTGGTGGCGGCTTTCGATGAGGAGGTATATGCAGGCACGGGGAATGTGGTGATCAAAAATGCCGATAATACGGTGTTCGAGAGCTTCGACATTGCCGCGGCCGGTCCGGGCGAATCGCTTGAAATTGAAGATAACCTGCTGTACATACGGGCTGCGTCTTCTTTTGCCCAGCTGAAGAAGTATTTTGTGGAAATGGATGCAGGCGTGGTGGTCGATTTCAAAGACAATCCCTTCCCGGGTATCTCGGGCATGGACACCTGGAGCTTTACCACCACAGCCGTACCTGCGGGTATTTTCTTTGATGATTTCAATGGCACGGATCTTTCTCCGTGGGAAAATTATAATGTTTCCGGAGCCACGAAGGAATGGCATGTTTACGCCGATACCGTTGCCCGAATGAACGGGTACGATTCGGGAGACCTGGAAGAAGACTGGCTGGTTTCCCCTGCCATTGATCTGACAAATTACACCGGGGTGTTCCTTCTGTTTGATATCTATAAAAAATTCGGCTTCGACGATGCGGACAATTACCTCAAGCTGTTCTATTCCACCGACTTTACGGGCGATTCGGCCAACCTGGGCACAGCCACGTGGACGGAGATCAGTTTTGACTACCCATCCTCTGAAGATACCTGGAAAAGAACGGATACCCTGGCCATTCCCGATCTGGAGACCACGGTATATTTTGCCTTCAAATACCATTACAGCAGCGGGAACTACCGTGACTGGAGAATAGACAATTTTACCGTGGCGGGATATGCCCCGGTGGGCTCCGATGCCTCCCTGTCCGATCTGCTGGTTGACGGAACCACGGTGGAAGGGTTCGATCCGGCAAAAACCGATTATACCATGATCCTGCCGGCAGGTACCACCACGCCCCCCGAGGTTACCTTTACCCTGAACGATCCTGAAGCCTCGGCCTATGTGACCGATGCGGCCGACCTGACCGGTGACGCTGCCGAACGCACCAGCACCGTCACGGTTACCGCTTCCGACCAGACCACTACCCGGGTGTACAGCATCCGGTTCGATCCCATCCTGGAAGTGGCCGACCTGGCTGCCCTGAGAGCTGCCACGGATTTCACACGGGTGTACAAAGTAACGGGAGAAGTGATCGTTACAGCTATTGTGCCTTATAACAACCAGAAATACATGCAGGATGCCAGCGGCGGGATCCATGTGTTCGATGAGGACGGTGTGATTACCACCACCTACAATGAGGGCGACGGAATCACCGGACTCACAGGCACCCTGGAGGATTATTACGGCATGCTGGAACTCTTCCCCTACGAGGATCCCGGAGCGGCTTCTTCCACCGGCAATACGGTTGACCCGCAGGTTATATCCATCAATGAATTGAACACAAATTTTGAGGATTACGAAGCCGAACTGGTGAAAGTGGAAGGAGTGAGCTTTCCTGATGCCGACGGTTCGGCGGAATTTGCCAACGGAGAGGATTATGAGATCACTGTGGGTGCGGAAAGCGCCATTGTACGGGTCCATTTCTACAACACCACGGTTACGGGAGCCGTGATCCCCGCCCAGGCCGATGTGCAGGGCATCGCCATCTGGCATTATGATGAGGCCAAGATCAGTCCGCGGTATATCGAAGATATCACCGATGTTACCTCAACGGAAAAGGTGCTGTCGGGTCAGTTGCGGATTTATCCCACTCCGGTAAGCGATATCCTGTACCTGGAGAATATCAGGGGCGTCAATACCCTTGAAGTGCTGGACGTAACCGGCAGCCGGATGATCATGAGAAATGTACAGGGTGAAAATGCATACCGACTGGATGTTTCCACCCTGCCGAGAGGGATTTATTTCATCAGGCTGAATATGGATCAGGAAACCCTGGCCAGAAAAATCATCAAAAATTAGGAATTTTGATAAATGCATACCGGGAGGATGTCGGGTGCCGGCCCGGCATCCTCTTTTTTTTGCATCTTTGCAGAGCAAATAGGTAAAAATTCATTTATGAAAAGAGGGGTGGTAATAGCCCTGGCGATGGTCCTGTTGGTCGCCGGTTGCCGGAAACCCGATAATCCGCCGGTTCCGGATAACGGGATCGATTTTTCGGCCTGTGTGGGCGGATACGGAACGGCGGGCTTTGAAATCGTGACCTTCAATGTGCAGACATTTCCCCGTTCAGGGTATGAAAGCGTACAGGTACTGGCTTCCCTGATACGTGAAATGGATGCCGACCTGATCGCCTTTCAGGAAGTGGCCTCGGAAGCGGATTTCGAAAAGCTGGATGAGCTGCTGGCCGGATACCGGGGGATTTTCTATCCCGTCAATAACAGCGACTGGAACCTGGCTTATCTTTATAAGACAGCAGAAATTGCCGTGGATGAAGAAAAGACGGCTGTTTTGTTTACAGGAGACTGGTATGCTTTCCCCCGCCCCCCTTTCGAGATACACATTACCCATCTTCCCAGCGGCATTTCATCGGTAGTGATCAACAACCACCTGAAATGCTGCGGAGGAAGCGACAACGAAGCCAGAAGACGTACGGCCTCCGATCAACTGCATGCCTATGTCCTGACGAATTATCCGGAAGTGCCGGTGATCATTCTGGGAGATCTGAACGACGATATCATTGGGACTACGGAGGAAGAAAATGTTTTCTGGAGTTTTACGAACGACCCGGATCATTTCGCATTTACCGATATGGACATTGCGGCTGGTTCCCCTGCCCGCTGGTCGTACCCTTCCTGGCCCAGCCACCTCGACCATATCATTGTTTCCGATGAATGGTTCCCGTATGTGGATACCTGTCTGGTGTTCAAGCCCGAAGCATGCTACAGCCTGTATCCTGATGTAATTTCCGACCACCGGCCGGTTTTTCTCCGGTTAACTCAGTAGAACCCCACAGGTAAATCCCAATACGCGGATCCCGGTTATTCATCGCTGAAAAAAGCAGGTCGTTCGCCGTGGGGCGGCGAACGAAAACCGGCCTGAGGGGCCGGGTAAACGGTTTATCAGGATAAAAAAAAATATACTGCCGTCCCTACGGGACTTATTGGAATATATTTAATGCATTGTTACTACTGATTCAATATTTTCTTTTGCTCCGGCCTTTGAAATACATCCATCTAAAATCTCCCGGACAACATCTCGTTTGAATGATTCGGTGTAATAATTATATCCTTTCATAAGTCTACGTTTTGTGTAAACCTATTTCAGGACAAGTCACTCCCTTACTCCCTCACCAGGACAGGCCTCTGAGGGTTTTATGAGAAAAACAAGGCGGGGGAAAAAGCGCTATGGCCTGCGGAGCGATCCTGTCTGAGCCACTGACGAGGCTTTGCCCGTCAGGGGCAAGTTTGGATCGCGGCAGGCTTTCCCCCGCCGTAGTTTTTCCATAAAAGCATCAGCAGCCGGAGGATTTTTTTGCCTGCTTTTTTCATCCCTGAAAAATGCAGGTCGTTCGCCATTGGGCGGCGAACGAAAACCAGCCTGAGGGGAGGGTAAACGCTTCATCAGACCCCCAAAAAAATATACTGCCGTCCCTACGGGACTCATTAGGATTTATTTGATCCGTTTTTTATATCCCTTGATGCTCCTGACCGCGAAACCCTGGAAATGCATGGTTGTGGGGGATATAGGTTATGAATCTCCTGTCGAATGAACCTGCTGCGGTGATCTCCCCCGACAAACAACTACGTAGGTACCAACGTAGATAACTGGCTTTGTTATGATATAATCAGCAATTATTTGTATATTTGGAAAAAATGCTGTTATGGAATTGTCAGAAATTAAACAGGCTATTGAAAAACTCAGTGAAGAGGAGCGTCAACAGCTACTCA
>DSCJ01000135.1 GCA_011049175.1 Bacteroidota bacterium
AAAGCGAGAAGGTTAAATTATGGTTCTGGCTGTCATTAAGTGTTGTAAATGCACTTGCTGAATTGAAAAAATTAAAAATGGGCACACCATATATTAGTACATAGCCAGTTATCTACGTAGTTGAAAGTGGTAGCGATATGTTAATTGAAAAAATATAAGTAAATTAAAAGAAAACGTATAACTGATTATTTTAATTTCTCTTCAAATAGTTTAAAAATTCTTTTGTATTCATCGGTCCAGCTGCTGGGTTCGCTAAAGGCATGGCTTTCCACCGGATAGACGGCCAGTTCCCAGTTTTCCTTTCCCAGTTCAATGAGCCGCTGAACCAGTCGTACGATATCCTGAAAATGTACGTTGTCGTCTACCATGCCATGGCACATAAGCAGGGCTCCCTGCAAACCTTCCGCATAATAGATGGGTGAACTGCGTGCATAGGCCAGGCTGTCGGCTGCGGGAGTATTCAGAATGTTCGAAGTATATCCGTGGTTGTAATGGGCCCAGTCGGTTACCGACCGCAGGGCGGCTCCGGCGGCGAACACACCGGGTTCTTTGAACATGGCCATCAGGGTAATGAAGCCTCCGTATGAACCTCCGTAAATACCGATTTTCTCCGGGTCGATCTGTTGTGTTTCGACCAGCCAGCGGGCTCCGTCTACCTGATCGTCCAGGTCTTTTCCTCCCATGTGCCGGTAAATGGCGGTACGCCAGTCGCGCCCGTATCCTGCACTGCCGCGGTAATCGATATCAAGCACCGTATAGCTGTGGTCGGCCAGGAAATTATGAAACATATATTCTCTGAAGTAGGAGCTCCACCACTTGTGAGCATTCTGGAGGTAACCGGCTCCGTGAACGAAGATAACGGCAGGTCCACCCGGCGCCGGGTTATCGGGACGGTAGAGCCTTGCCGGCACCATCACCCCGTCGCGGGCCTTAAATCGCACAAAACCGGGTTTTCTCCATGGATATGCCAGGAATTCTTCCGAGAAGGAATGGGTGATCCTGACCGGTTCGGCTCCTTCGCGGTTTTCCATCAGGTACAGTTCTTCAGGCCGGTTCGATTCCGAATGGATCAGGGCGATCATCGATTCGTCGGGGGATAACTGTGCGTCGTTCCTGCCTTCCATGAAGGTGAGCCGCACGGCTTGCCCACCGTTCAGGGGCATCCGGTACAGATGCCTTTCGCCGCTGTGCACTTCGTTTGAGGTAAAATACCAGTACTTTTCATCCCGGGAGATAATAGGCTCGTAAATCTCGAATTCACCCCGTGTGAGGGCTTTCTTTTTCCCGGTTTTAATGTCTGCCTTATACAGGTGAGAGAATCCTGATTCTTCCGACTGGAAAAAAACCTCCCTGCCACCGGGCATCCATCCCAGGGTGGCATTCCACTGGCCGATGCCGGGCCCTCCGATCCAGGCCTCATCGCGTTGCCGGTCGAGCAGTTTCAAATGCCCTGTTTCAGGATCGGCCAGCATGATCCAGCGATCCTTATTGTCGAGCGAGGTGATCTGGAGCACGGCATTTTCTCCGTTGGGTGACCAGATCAGAGGGCCGAACATGACTTTACGTTCTTCGGTTTCTTTTACCTGCCTGTTGGGATAATCTTTCAGGTAACCGGGCGGGTCGGACAGGCCGGGGATGTCTGCCGTGATGAGGCTGTAGGAGGTGTCGCGGCGGGTATCGTAAATATAAAGTTGTGAACCTGAGGTGTACTGGGTTCCCACTTTGGGCCGTGCGGAAGTTTCCTCGGTATATCCCGTTTCGGTGACAAAATGGGGTATTAGGGTCGATTTCGTATTGCGTGGCATATCGTAAACGAGATAGGTAATATACCGTTCGCAGGGACTGAGCCGGGTGTCGGCAACCCGTACGTTTCCCGTATAGATGTTATAAGGCGGTCCCTGTGGGGCTTCCCTTCCGTCTGCTCTTCTTTCCCTTTCTTCCTTCTTCTTCCGGAGGTATTCGAACAGTTGCAACTGGTCTCTGTAAAGCCATTCCTCATTTTTGTCGGCATAGGGTCTGGTTTCGGAAGGGGGTTCTCCCTGTCTGAAACGGGTAAGCTGGATCAGCTGGCCGGTTTCCATATGCCAGGTGTAGAGATCCTGATTGAGTGAGAATACGATCTTGTTTTCTTTCCCGTTGAAGACCGGGTTGGTTTCATTCCCGGCCGTGGCGGTTACCTGCAGGGTTTCACCAGTAACCAGGTTGTGCAGGAACACATCGCCGTTTCTGATAAAGACTTTTTTTGTCCGGTCCCGGTTGTAGGTATCTGTCCGGCCGGGAACGGTTTCTTTTTCTTCCTCACTGACCCTGAATGGTTTGGTCTGATCCATCCTGACGGCATACAGTTCGCTTTCAGGTCCGGATTCCGGATTCCACCTGAAGTAAAGAGTCTGACCGTCATCCGACCAAACCGGGTTTTCCGGTGAAATGCCGATCCATTTCGGATCGCTCATAATATTTTCAATAGTGAGGTTTTCCTGGGATAATCCTTTCCATCCAGCCGTAAGGATCAAGATACACAGGATGAGCAAGCGGAGGTTTGCATTTTTCATGATTACTATTCTTGGAATGATTCTTTAAAAATAAGAAAATATCATGAGGGGGTAATACAGGTGGGTTTGTGTTGAGCAACAGACGTTCAATGTTCGGTCATCCGGTTCATCAGTTCCAGGATTTTTCCCGGATCGGTGCAGGTAATCATTTCTTTCCACACATGCTGAAATATTTCAAATTCTTTGAAGTAAAGGATCAGATGGCTCCGCATTTCGTAAACACCGCGGGGAAGACCTCTTGTTTTTACCGATTCGGTGAGGTGTTCTGAAGCAAGCTCCACGCGTTCCCTGAGGCCCGGGGCAGGAGGAACGGTGCCTGTGCGAAAGTACTCCCGAATATCCCTGAAGATCCAGGGTTTCCCTATAGCCGCGCGTCCGATCATGATCCCGTCCACTCCGGTTTGTTGAAACCTTTCTTTTGCATCTTCCGGGGTCCGGATATCGCCGTTCCCGAACACGGGAATATGCACTCCGGGATGGTTTTTCACTTCCCCGATCAGGGTCCAGTCGGCTTTTCCCCCGTAGCCCTGATCACCTGTGCGTCCGTGTATGGTGATGGCCCTGATTCCGGCATCCTGGAGGCGAAGGGTTATTTCCAATATATCCAGGTGGTCACGATCCCATCCCAGCCTGGTTTTGACGGTAACCGGGCATGAGGCCGCCTGAACGATGGCAGCGGTTATACCCACCATGGCCGGAATATTTTTCAGCATTCCGGCTCCGGCACCCCGGCGGGCAATTTTTCGTGCGGGACAACCGAAATTGATATCCAGGACATCGGGGGCATACGTCATGATCCGCCGGGCGGCTTCGGTCATTTCTTCTTTCCGGTGACCGTACAACTGAATGCCCAGCGGTCTTTCCTCCTGCCGAAAGGTGAGTTTTTCCAGGGTACGGCGTCTGTTGTGCAGCAATTCTTCGGCGGAAACGAATTCGGTAAAAACCATATCGGCACCGTAGCGCCTGCAGAGGCAACGGAAAACGGTATGGGTGATGTTTTCCATGGGTGCCAGAAGCAGGGTATGGGGTGGAAGGGATATGATTCCCGGAAAGAGCATTGAAAAAATATTCTTAGATTTGGTGCAAAATTAAGAAAATCGAGAAATGGCGAGCGGTTTATTCGAGAACACTTCCATCCCATTTCGCCTGCTGATCAGCCTGGTTATCATTCTGGGATCGTTTCTGGTTTTCAGTGTGATCGGGACATTGCTGGTAATGCTGGTGTACGGGGCTGATCCTGTGATGATTCTGGAAGGTTTATCCGATCCGGACGATCCGCATGTCCTGAATATGCTCCGGTTTTTACAGGTGGTGCAGTCCCTGGGTTTGTTCATCATCCCTTCCCTGCTTCTGGCTTACCTGTTAAGCAGCCATCCGGGACATTTCCTGGGTTTCCGGCAATGTCCCGGATGGCCGGTATGGATCACCGGCGGGCTGGTACTGATCGTAGCCATCCCGTTGATCAATGTGCTTGCCGAGTGGAACATGGCCGTTCGTTTTCCTGATTTTCTGGAGGGTGTGGAAGAATGGATGCGATCAAGAGAAGAAGAAGCTTCCCGGTTAACAGAGGCTTTTCTGGAATTTGACCGGCCCGGAGGATTATGGATCAGTTTGCTGATAGTAGCGATGATACCGGCACTGGGCGAGGAATTGCTCTTCCGGGGGGTGGTTCAGAGGCTGTTTACCGAGTGGTGGAGGAATGTTCCTGCAGCCGTTGTTGTGACCGCAATTCTGTTCAGTGCCCTGCACCTTCAGTTTTTCGGATTTGTGCCGCGGATGCTGATGGGAATCTGGTTCGGTTACCTGCTGGTATGGAGCGGAACATTGTGGCTGCCCATCCTGTCGCATTTTTTAAACAATGCCGTGATTGTTGTTTTTTATTTCCTGATGGAGCGGGGAATGATCAACAGCGATATCGAGCACATAGGGGCTACTCCCGGAAGTTACTGGACAGGTATTCTGAGTGTGATTCTCACAGGGGTGATGATATGGATGGTTTACCGGCAGGGCAAAGGAGTGAGCCCGGATCAGATTTCCTAACCTGTTTTCTTTTGCCCGTTTTCGTAGTGGTTCTGTTTTTCCATTTCATTTTTCCGGTACACGTAGGTAACCCCGTATTCTCCGGCTTTTTCTCTTTTCATTTCATCGGGCAGGTCACGGAAATGATCCTCCACTTCGTTCCACACCTGCACAATGATCCGGTCGGCTTCACTGCGCAGGTTGGCTAAATTAGTCTGACTGCGGGCCTGCTTCTGTAACATGGTTTTCTGAAACCGGTACCCTTCCATAAATTTTTCAAACCATACCCTGACCATGGCCATGGTAGGGTTGGTGACAGGCGAAAGCCCTTTTCGAATCCTCTGGTTTTCACCCTCGATGATCCGTTCTCCCCAGGTGATCACATCATCTTCCGATTGCAAAGGGGGCAGGGTTTTTTCATCAGGGGAGAGCCTGAAATACTCACGGGTGGATTCGGGAAGTTCCCCCCGCTGTATCGACATATTCATTACCTGAATAAAATGAGACAGGTATAACCGCGCCTTTTTCAATTCCTGCTGGTATTTTTTCCCGTAGTCTACATACCTGGAATAATTCTGCCTGTTCAACTGGATGCCGGTTTCAAAAGAGGGAAGGAAGGAGCTGATTTCCTGCAGGGTTTTTTGTGAAAAAGCCAGGCGGAATGGAGGCAATTCCCTGCCCTTTTCAAGAGCCGTTTTAAGGGCCCTGAGCCTTGCATTATCGGTGTTGGGTAGACGGCGGTAAGGCATTTTGTTGAAAAGATGTTAATGGGTGGTTAATAAAATGAACACAAACTGCGAAGATATAATTATTAAGGAATTAAACAAGAGTATTCGCAGGTTGAAAAGAAAAAACATTCAGATATTTAACCATTGTGTGCAGAGGGACCGGAAGGGTATGCCGGTTATATGGAATGAACGACGGATTTCGCGGGGTGGTTTTTGGAATGAAAAAATTTGGTGTTAACTTCGGAATCTCATTAAAATCTAAAACGATGTTTGCACCTGAAGTTTATATTAACAGAAGAAAAAGGCTAAAAGAAGCCATGGGTTCGGGCGTTCTGCTTTTTCCGGGGAATACGGAAGCAGCGATGAATTATCCGGCCAATACATATCCTTTCCGGCAGGACAGTAATTTTTTGTACTTTTTCGGTCTGGATATGCCCGACCTGTATGCCATGATCAATGTGGATGAAGATCAGGAGATCATTTTCGGCAACGATGTAAGCATGGATGATGTAATCTGGATGGGCCCCCAGCCGGCCATGTTGGAACGGGCAGCCAGGGTGGGTGTATCGCAAACCATGCCTCTGAAGGCTTATCCCGATATGATCAGGAAAGCCATGGCAAAGGGTCAGAAGATACATTTTCTTCCCCCTTACCGGGGGGAAGCGGCGATCCAGCTGGCCGAGCTGCTGGGTAAAAAACCGGCAGAGATCAAATCCATGGCTTCGGAAGCCCTGATCAGGGCGGTGGTGGCCCTGCGTGAGGTAAAAGAAGAGGGGGAGATCAAAGAAATTGAAAGGGCCGTGGATATCAGCTATATTATGCATACTACCGCCATGAAAATGGCCAAACCCGGGGTGGTGGAGAGGGAAATATCCGGCACCATTGAGGGGATATCGCTGGCCAATGGAAATCCGGTGGCATTTCCTGTGATCCTGACGATCAACGGGCAGACCCTGCACAACCATTATCACGGAAATACCCTTAAGGAAGGAAGATTTCTGGTGGTGGATGCTGGAGCCGAATCCCCTTTGCATTATGCAGGAGATATCACCCGTTCAACGCCGGTAGGTGGAAAATTCGATGCCCGGCAGCGTGAAATATACCAGATTGTACTGGATGCCAACATGACTGCCATACAGGGAGTGAGGCCGGGAGTACCGAATAAGACCCTGCACATAAAGGCAGTTACTACCATAGCCGCGGGGTTGAAACAACTGGGTTTGATGAAGGGGGATGTGGAAGAGGCGGTAAACCGGGGGGCGCATGCCCTGTTCATGCCTCACGGACTGGGTCATATGATGGGGCTGGATGTTCACGATATGGAAGGGCTTGGAGAAAATTATGTGGGTTATGATGAGGAGATCAAACGGAGCGACCAGTTCGGGTTGGCTTCGCTGCGGCTCGGGAAAAGACTGAAACCCGGTTTTGTTTTTACCATTGAGCCCGGCATATATTTCATTCCTGCCCTGATTGATCAGTGGAAAGCAGAGGGGAAGTTTACCGAATATATCGATTACAGCAAGGTGGAAGCCTTCCGTGATTTTGGCGGGGTACGTGTGGAAGACGATGTGCTGGTGACAGAAGACGGTTACCAGGTTCTGGGAAAACCTATTCCCAAAACCGTGGATGAGGTTGAAAAGATGGCGAAGTAGTATTTTCTGCGATTATCCCAGGGTGGCTTTGTAGTATTCCCGGTTCATTTTGGCAATATTCCACAGGGAAATTTCCTTGGGGCATTCGGCTTCACAGGCGCCTGTATTGGTGCAATTACCGAATCCAAGCCTGTCCATTTCCCTTACCATGGTTCTGACCCTTTCCTTTGCTTCAACCTGTCCCTGGGGCAAAAGGGCCAGCTGGGAGATCTTGGCCGAAACGAACAGCATGGCCGATGCATTTTTACAGGCGGCCACGCAGGAGCCGCAACCGATACATATCCCTGCATCAAAAGCTCTTTCAGCTATTTCCTTTTTAATGGGTATGGAATTGGCTTCCGGCGCCGCCCCGGTATTTACTGAAATGAAACCGCCCGACTGGATCAGCTGATCAAAAGACGACCTGTCGATGATCAGGTCTTTGATAACCGGGAAAGCCTTTGCCCTGAAGGGTTCCACCGTGATGGTATCGCCGTCTTTGAAAACACTCATATTCAGCTGACAGGTAGTGATCCCTTTTACAGGGCCATTGGGTCTGCCATTGATAAACAATCCGCAGGTGCCGCATATTCCTTCCCTGCAATCGCTGTCGAAAGCCACCGGATCTTTCCCTTCTTTGATCAGTTTATCATTCAGGTAATCCAGCATTTCAAGAAAGGTCATTTCTCTGGAAACACCTTCCAGTTCGTATCGAACAAATTTCCCCTTATCGTTTGGGCTTTTCTGGCGCCAGATATCGAGTGTTATTTTCATGACAGATGCTTTTTTCGAAGAAATATATAATCAATAACCCTTTGCTGATCCTTATTTATAGCTTCTTTTGGTTACTTTTACATTTTCAAAAGAGAGCGGTTCCTTGTGCAGTTTGGGCGGGGAATGATCTCCTGTGTATTCCCAGGCTGCCACATACATGTATTCCTCGTCGTTTCGCATTGGCTCACCTTCCTCGGTCTGGTATTCTTCCCTGAAATGTGCCCCGCATGATTCTTTCCGTTGTAATGCGTCGGTGATGATGAGCTCGGCCAGGTCGAAGAAGTCGGCTACCCGGAAAGCTTTTTCCAGCTCATGGTTGTATTCATCGATCTTTCCGGGCACTTTCACATCATTCCAGAATTCATCCCTGAGTTCTTTCACTTCTTTCAGGGCTTTGTTCAATCCTTCTTCATTTCTGACCATGCCGGAATACTGCCACATGATGTGTCCCAGCCGCTTATGGAAGGAAGTCACGGTTTGACTTCCGTTGACCGAGAGTAATTTTTTCAGCTTGTCGGCTGCTTCCTTTTCCGCTTTATCAAAGGCCGGATCATCCACCGGGATTTTCGGTGTTTTTATTTCGGACGACAGGTAATCGCCTATGGTAACGGGAAGAATGAAGTATCCGTCGCCGGCACATTGGAGCAGGGAGCTGGCGCCCAGCCGGTTGGCGCCGTGATCACTGAAATTTGCTTCACCAATTGCATAAAGTCCCGGGATGGTGGTCATCAGATGATAGTCGACCCACAATCCTCCCATGGTATAGTGTGAGGCCGGGTAGATCCTCATGGGTTCGGTGTAGGGGTCCATGCCGGTGATCTTGGTATACAGATCGAACAGGTTTCCGTATTTTGCTGCAATGGCCTGTTTGCCCTGTGCTTTGATGGCATCCCTGAAATCCAGGTATACGGAGAGTCCGGTGCTTCCCACTCCGTAGCCTGCATCACATCGTTCTTTTGCTGCTCTCGAGGCCACGTCACGGGGAACCAGATTCCCGAATGCGGGATATCTCCGTTCCAGGTAGTAATCCCGTTCTTCTTCGGGGATATCGTTCGGCTTCCGTTTATCTCCTTTATTTTTCGGGACCCATACCCTGCCGTCATTCCTGAGTGATTCGGACATGAGGGTAAGCTTGGCCTGGTAATCGTTCAGAACGGGAATGCTGGTGGGGTGGATCTGTGCCATGCTTGGATTTGCCATAAAGGCTCCTTTTCTGTAGGCGGCCATGGCAGCCGATCCGTTGGAATTGATGGCCAGGGTTGACAGATAGTAAACGGTTCCAAAACCTCCGGTGGCAAGCACCACGGCATGTGCAGCATGGCGTTCGATTTCACCGGTAACCAGGTTGCGTGCAATGATCCCCCGGGCTTTTCCGTCTATCACAATCAGGTCAAGTACGAAGCGACGGGGATACATTTCGGCTTTTCCTGCTTTGATCTGGCGCATCAGGGCCTGGTACGCCGCCAGGGTACACTGCTGTCCGGTTTGTCCCTGGGCATAAAAGGTGCGTGAAACCTGTACACCCCCAAAAGAACGGTTTGACAGGTACCCGCTGTATTCCCGTGCAAAGGGTACCCCCTGAGCCACAAACTGGTCAATCACATTGTTGCTGATTTCTGCCAGCCTGTAAACATTGGCTTCTCTGGCACGGAAATCGCCTCCCTTGATCATATCATAAAACAGGCGATAATCGCTGTCACCGTCGTTCTTGTAGTTTTTGGTGGCGTTGATACCTCCCTGGGAGGCAATGGAATGAGCTCTTCTGGAGGAGTCCTGGTAAACAAATACCTTCACATTGTAACCCAGCTCGGCCATGGAAGCGGCAGCTGCCGCACCTGCTGCACCGGCCCCCACCACAATGATATCGAGTTTCTTTTTATTGGCCGGACTAACCAGTTTGCAGGTGGCTTTATATCGTGTCCACTTTTCAGCCAGGGGGCCATCCGGTATTTTGGAGTCTAACTTGTACATATCCTGTTGTTTAAACATTATTTAAAGAAATAAATAACAAACGGAATCAGGGCAAATCCAAGCGGAACCAGTATGGAGTAGATAATACCGATGGTTTTGATCACCGGTGTGCATTTCCGGTTGTTCAGCCCGAATGTTTGGAATGCCGACTGAAAGGCATGATGCAGGTGAAATCCCAGGATGAGGAATGAGATCCAGTAAATGATGTTATAGCCCAGATGTCTGAACAGCTCGTGGGCCATTCCGTAAAAGTTATGATGGTCGCCTTCAACCAGTCCCAGCCGCACAAACCAGAAATTCAGAAAATGGATAAAAAGAAAAATAAAAACAATGCCTCCCGTCCAGATCATATATTTGGAAAAGAAGGATGTCTGGGACGGATATCTTTTTTTATACCTGGCCGGCCTGGCTATCCAGTTTTGTATCTGGAGAATGATGCCCATGATGATGTGGATGAGCAGACCGCCAATAAGCACTACCTCAAAAATTTTCACCAGCCAGAAACCCGACATGAAGGCAGCAGCCCGGTTGAATGTTTCCGGATTGTCACCAAGAAGCAGCAGATTAATCGAAAGGTGAACCAGCAGGAACAGGATCAGGAAGAATCCCGCCAGTGCCATGACCAGTTTTTGTGCCAGGGAAGATCCGAATAGTTTGCCCATGAGAATATGATTAAAGTTAATTATCTTGGCGGGGAAACACATTTTGCCCGGAAACCAAATCTAATGAAACGAAAGAGTATTTTCTATGTTCCGGAACATAAATAGCACGGATTTATAGGCATTCTAAACAAAAATTATGGAAGATAATACCAAAGTCTCCCTGTTTGTGCGCAACAGGAAAAAGCTGGCTGAAAAAATGCTTCCTTCCTCGGCGCTGGTGATTCATTCTGCCGACCAGATGCCGAGGAACGGTGACCAGTTTTTTCCTTTCCGCCAGAGCAGTGATTTTTACTATCTCACGGGTATCAGGCAGGAAAAAAGTATCCTGGTGTTGTGTCCCAACCACCCTAACCGGAGCCGGCAGGAGATGTTATTTATCCTTCCGGCCAATGAAAAAACCGAGGTATGGGAAGGGAGGAAGCTGTCGTTTGAAGAAGCGTCGCGTATTTCGGGTATTTCATCGGCATTTCCGCTGAACCTGTATGAAAGCCGGCTTCATGAAGTGTTGATGCACAGCAGGCACATTTACCTGAACGGGGTGATGCATTACAGGGAACCGGATGGAGTTCTTACCCGTGATGAAAGGATTTCGAGGTTTTTGCTAGAGAAATATCCTCTGCACAGGCCGGAACCGCTGGCTCCGGTCATTTCGGAATTAAGGCTTCAAAAAGAAGAAGAAGAACTGGAATGGATCAGAAAAGCCTGTGCCATTACCTCGGGAATTTTTCACCATTTGCTGAGAGTTATTAAACCCGGAATACCTGAATATGTGATTGAGGCGGATATGACCCGGGAATGCCTTGTAAGGGGAGCGGAAGGACATGCGTTTTTACCTGTGGTAGCATCAGGTGCCAATGCCTGTGTATTACATTACCAGGCAAACAGGGATCTTTGCCGGGACGGAGAGTTGGTGCTGCTGGATTTTGGGGCAGAATACAATCTGTATGCTTCCGATTGCAGCCGGACGGTTCCGGTAAACGGCAGGTTTACGTTGCGGCAGCGTGAATTGTACCGGTCTGTTTTGAAAATTTACCGTGAAGCTGTTTCCCTGCTGGTTCCCGGAGCCACCCTTGAGGAAGTGAACCGGGAATTACAGGCATTTTGGGAAGAGGAACACATCAGGCTGGGTTTGTATACAGGAAAGGATCTGAAAAATCAGGATCCGGCAAGGCCTCTGTACAGAAAGTATTTTCCCCATGGGATTTCGCATTTCCTGGGGCTGGATGTACATGATCCAGGGGGCAGGCACGTTGTTCTGAAAGAGGGCATGGTACTTACCTGTGAGCCGGGCATATATATTCCTGAAGAAGGGGTGGGAATCAGGCTGGAAAACAATTTGTTGATCACCCCTGAAGGAAATGAGAATCTGATGGAAGGGACGGTGATAGAACCGGAGGAAATTGAAAACCTGATGCATATAGACTAAGTAAAACAGGATTAGCCATGGAAAAGAAGCAAATGATCGTAAGTGGACACCGAATCGGATATTTTCAGGCTGGCCGGGGAGAAAAAAATGTGTTGCTGCTGCACGGATACCTGGAATCATCTGAAATATGGGAGGGATTCTGCGGCGCTCTTTCCGGGGAAGTGCGGGTCATTGTGCCCGATTTGCCGGGTCACGGGGATTCCGAAGTTCCCGGCGGGAAACCTTCCATCGACCGTATGTCGGAAATGGTATTTGAATTAATGGATAAGCTGGGGATACAACGGTTTACGGCGGCCGGGCATTCCATGGGGGGCTATGTGGCTCTGGCCATGGCCGGGCAACAGGCTTCCCGGCTGGAGGGGTTCTGTTTGTTTCATTCAACCCCCTTTGCCGATACCGGGGAAAAGAAGCAAAACCGTGAACGGGGAATTGAACTGATCAGACAGGGTAAGAAAAACCGGCTGGTGGGACAGCATGTACCCGGCACGTTTGCTTTGCATCATGAGCAAACGATGCAGAAAACCATAGAAGCCATCAGGGAGCGTGCTCTCAAGATTCCTGACCAGGGGGTGATATATGCGCTGGAAGCCATGAAAAACCGGCCCGACCGGACCCGTACATTAAAGGAACTAAAAATTCCTGTTCTGCTGGTACACGGCAAGCACGACAGGTTTATATCCCTGGAGGTATTTAAAAAAATCCATGCTCTGGTTCCCGGTTCGGTGGCTGTTTTTCTGGGAAATTCCGGCCATATGGGTTTTCTGGAAGAACCACAGGAAGCGGCACAACATTTACTCCGTTTCCTTCGGCAGATAGAGGTTTGAGACCGGTTGCCACATTGTATAAAAAATTAACAGTTTATTGTTGATTTTTGTGTGGAAATTTCCTATCTTTTTTGCACCTAACTGCCACCGGATTTCTGCGAAATTTTTCAGGCGCAGTTTCGCATATTGAAGGCAATATGTGGGATTTATCGGGGGCGGGCAGGGAGAAGGGAATATGCTGGGAGCCCTTCTTTCATGTTAATCTTTTCATAGAATGTGCCTGGAGATGCCCGGTTACCTGCCGGGCATCTTTTTTTTCCGGTTTTACATCATGGTTTCAAGCACTTCTTTTCCTTTCAGAAAAGCCGCATCAATCTGGTGAATAATAGGATAAAAGCCTTCGTTATCGAGGATGTTCCGTGCAATGTATGCTTTTATCTGTGCATGGATTATCTTCCCGCTGATTTGTAGCTCAGACGGTTTTGGTTCGATTCCCTGCCGGCCAGTATAGTTGGTAAAGGCCTGCAGCAGGTTCTGCCTGTTGAGATAAGCATTCAGTTCCTTCCAGTCACTGAACCGGGTAAGTTCATTTCGGTACCGGTCGGTATACTCAAATGCGAACAGGTAAATCAATCCCCGGTTGCTTACTTGCATGAAATAATCGGTAATACCTGTCGTATCGAACGGGACAAACACATCGGGCATAATCCCTCCGCCTCCATACACCACGTTTCCGCCGGGTGTGACATATTTAAGGGAATCGGCAAACCGGATACTGTCCCTAACTGTGAATTCCCCATGGAGATAGCGAGTCTGCCAGTCGTTGTAATATTCCTCGGTTCCGTTGGAGTAAGGTTTTTGAATGCTTCTTCCGGTAGGGGTATAGTACCTGGCGATGGTTAGGCGGAGGGCTGAACCGTCGGCCAGGAGGATGGGTTCCTGAACCAGTCCTTTTCCAAAAGTGCGCCTGCCCACCACCATTCCACGGTCATTATCCTGAATGGCTCCGGCCAGGATTTCGCTGGCAGAAGCGGAAAATTCATCTACCAGCACCACCACTTTCTCGCGCAGGCATATGCCGCCGTGAGTGGCTCTAATTTCCGAGCGGGGACGGGCCCGTCCTTCCGTGTATACAATCATCTTCCCTCCGGAGAGGAACTGGTCGGCAATGTGTGTGGCAGCGTCCATATAACCGCCGCTGTTACCTCTGAGGTCGATGATCAAACCGGTCATTCCCTGTTCTTTCAGTCGGGAAGCGGCATCCATAAATTCATTGAAGGTAGTGCGCGCAAATTTGCTGATCTTAATAAAGCCGGTACTGTCGTTTACCATATAGGCCACGTCCACACTGTAAAGAGGGATCTTGTCGCGGGTAATTTCAAAGGTCAGCTCGTCAGGTACTCCTTTTCTTTTTATGCCCACTTTTACCCGGGTTCCCTGTGGTCCTTTGAGCATGCCCACAATATCGTCCTGATGGATACCGACACCTGCCACCAGCGAATCGTTAATCCGTACAATCCTGTCTCCGGCCAGAATCCCAACCTTATCGGATGGTCCCCCCGGAATGGTGTTGATGATCACTACGGTATCTTCGGGCATATTGAACTGTACTCCGATTCCGTCGAAATTGCCTTCCAGGGGTTCATTTACTGCCTGGAGGTCTTCTGCGGGTATGTATACCGAATGGGGGTCGAGTTCACTGAGCAGGGAAACGATGGTAGATTCTTCGAGGCGACTGATATCCACGCTGTCAACGTATTCCTCGCGTATGTAGTTCAGAATGGTGCTGATCTTGTCGGTGCGTGGATAGATAAACATGGATGGTTTTCTTCCGGGTTTTCCCAGAAGCATTCCAATCAGCACTCCTGCAGCCAGAAAAAGGGCCAGGAGAAGAGGAAGCCAAACCGATATTTTTGAATTTTTCCTGCTCATGTGTTCTGTTCCAGTTCCAGATAAACCACTTCAATATGAGCTCTTCGCAGAATGTCCAACCCTTCCACATTCCGGTAGGTGTCGCAATATACCACTCTTTTGATACCCGACTGGATAATGAGTTTGGAGCATTCCATGCAGGGCGAGGAGGTAACGTACAGGGTAGCGCCTTCGCTGCTGTTGTTCGACTTGGCCACTTTGGTAATGGCATTGGCCTCGGCATGCAGTACATAGGGTTTTGTTACTCCTGCTTCGTCTTCGCACTGGTTTTCAAAACCTGCCGGTGTGCCGTTATATCCGTCGGAAATGATCATCTTGTTTTTTACAATAAGCGCTCCGACTTTTCTTCGCCGGCAGTATGAGTTCTGTGACCAGATACGCGCCATTTCCAGATACCTTCTATCATACTGTTCCTGCTTGTCCCCGTAGGGCCTGTATATAGTATCCTGTTTACTTTTCATTGGTGTAGAAGGAAATAATCTCCAACGGAGAATTCAATGAAGTGCCCAGGACCGGGATCGAACCGGTATGGTATTGCTACCACTGGTGTTTGAGACCAGCGCGTCTACCAATTCCGCCACCTGGGCCTGAACTCAATGAACCTGTCGGTCTGCGAAGATAGGGATTTGTTTTATTAGAACAAAGAAAAAATCATGATGCATTTAACGATCAATCTCCTGATAATTAATACCCAGCAGGGGTAAAGCGGTTGTATAACAGGTCGGCAATACGTAAAAAGTTTTCTACTTTTGAAACGTGCATCATAAACCCCAAAAAATCTATTTGCCATGGAAATAAAACAGGATCACCAAACCGTACTGGCCAATCTGGGAATACGTGATACGAACATGGGCGTATCATCCGGAACCAGGTGGCTGGATTGCCGGGGTGAAACCTCCAGGTCGGTTTCTCCGGTTGACGGCTCTTTGATCGGTGAAGTGAAGAACGGTACCTGGGAGGATTATGAAAAAACGATCAGTCAGGCTCAGGAAGCCTTTTTGCAGTGGCGTCAGTGGCCTGCTCCCAAAAGGGGTGAGGTGGTACGGCAGATCGGGCTGGCATTAAGGAAGTACAAGGCTGATCTGGGTTATCTGGTAACATGGGAAATGGGAAAGATTTATCAGGAGGGTCTCGGAGAAGTGCAGGAAATGATCGATATCTGCGATTTTGCTGTGGGCCAGTCGCGCCTGCTCAGCGGGTTAACCATGCATTCTGAGAGGCCAGGCCACCGGATGTATGAACAGTATCATCCGCTGGGCATTCTGGGACTGATCACCTCATTTAATTTCCCTGTGGCTGTATGGGCTTGGAACGCTATGATCGCTGCGGTGGCGGGGGATGTAATATTCTGGAAGCCCAGCTCAAAAACTCCTCTTACCGCCATTGCCACGATGAATATCATTTCGCGGGTGCTGGAAGAGAATAACGTACCGGAAGGGGTTTTCAACCTGTTCATTGCCAAATCGTCGGTACTGGGTGATCAGTTCCTTGACGACCGGAGGATCCCGCTTTTTTCCGTAACGGGTTCCACGGCAGTGGGGAAACATGTTGGAGGCATCGTTGGAAAAAGACTGGGAAAGGTAATCCTTGAACTGGGAGGAAACAATGCCATCATTGTTTCCGATAAGGCCGATCTGGATATGGCCATTCCTGCCATAGTATTCGGTTCGGTAGGAACAGCCGGGCAACGTTGCACCACAACCCGGCGGCTGATTGTGCAGGAAGGGGTTTACAGCGAAGTGGCCCGCAGGCTGAAAGACGCCTACCGGCAGGTGGCCGGGCGAATTGGCAATCCGCTTGATCCGGAGGTGCTCGTGGGTCCGCTGATCGACCGGTTTGCGGTGGAGAACTTTACCTATGCTCTGGAAGCGGTGAAGAAAGAAGGTGGCCGGATCCTCTTTGGCGGTGAAGTGCTGGAAGGGGAACAATTTCCGGGAGGAAATTATGTGGTTCCCGCCCTGGTAGAAGCTGAAAATCATTACCGCATTGTCCAGGAAGAAACCTTTGCCCCCATCCTGTATCTGATGAAGTACAAAACCCTGGATGAAGCCTTGCAGATGCACAATGATGTGCCGCAGGGATTGTCTTCGGCTATCTTTACACTTGACCTGAGGGAAGCCGAACGTTTTCTTTCAGAAGCAGGATCTGATTGCGGGATTGCCAATGTCAATATCGGAACATCCGGGGCGGAAATTGGCGGGGCTTTTGGAGGAGAGAAAGATACGGGTGGCGGACGTGAATCGGGATCCGATGCCTGGAAAGCCTATATGCGCCGGCAAACCAATACCATTAATTACAGCACCGACCTGCCTCTGGCTCAGGGTATTAAATTTGATATCTGAGAGTGTGATTGCGGGAGTGACGGCCGATTGCACGGTATCTGTTAACCGGCGTTTGAGAGCAGCTTCTTTTTAGCCAGGGTTCGTGCGGCTGATGCGATGCTATCCGTATCGAAACCGCACTCATGTTGCAATTCCTTCCGGGTGCCGTGTTCAATAAAACGGTCGGGAATACCCAGCCGCATGACCTGAACAGACAGGCCTTTGTCATTATAATATTCCATTACGGCTGATCCGAATCCGCCCTGTATGCAACCGTCCTCCACGGTGATCACATCGTTGAATTTCCTGGCTACCGTATCCAGTATACGGGTATCGAGAGGTTTGACAAAGCGCATGTCGTAATGCAGAACCTGAATGTTGTCTTTTTCCAGTTGTCGGGAGGCTTCTGCCACCATATTCCCTGCATGGCCGATGGAAAGAATAGCCACGTCGGTCCCCTCACGGATCAAACGCCCCGTGCCCGGTTTGATTTCAGAAAATGCCTGCTTCCAGTCGGGAATGACGCCATTCCCTCGCGGATACCGGATGGAAAAAGTCCCATATTTTCCCAGTTGGGCCGTATACATCAGATTGCGCAGTTCCACTTCATCCATGGGAGCTGACACGGTCATTCCGGGAATAATCCGCATGAATGCCAGATCAAAGGCTCCGTGGTGGGTAGCGCCGTCATCCCCCACCAGACCGCCCCGGTCGAGGCAAAATACCACGGGCAGTTTTTGCAGGGCCACATCGTGGATGACCTGGTCATAGGCCCGTTGTATGAAGGTAGAGTATATATTGCAGAACGGGATCATGCCCTGGGTGGCCAGACCGGCTGAAAAGGTAACGGCATGCTGTTCACAGATCCCCACATCGAAAGCACGCTGGGGATATTTTTTCATCATGAGATTCAGGGAACATCCCGTGGGCATGGCGGGGGTAATACCCACCACACGGTTGTTCATTTCTGCCAGCTCAATGAGGGTATGGCCGAAAACATCCTGGTAGCGGGGAGGAAGATTTTTACCGGAAGAAACATGGAAAATTTTCCCGGTTTTTTTGTCGAATATGCCGGGGGCGTGGAAAGCTGTCTGGTTTTCTTCAGCGAAGCGGTATCCTTTACCTTTTTTTGTGAGTATATGCAGCAGTTTGGGTCCTTTGATCTTTTTCAGGTCGCGCAGGATCTGGGTAAGATGGATCACATCGTGACCGTCGACAGGGCCGAAATACCTGAAATTCAGAGATTCAAAAAGGTTACTGTGCCGCAGGAGGGTGGTTTTCAAACCGGCTTCCAATTTGCTGGCCAGATCTCTGGTATGCGGGGCGATCTTGCTGAGTTTTCCCAGCATATTCCATATCTCATCCTTGAACCGGTTATAGGTGGGCGAGGTGGTGATATCTACCAGGTATTCTTTCAGCGCTCCCACATTGGCATCAATGGCAATGTTGTTGTCGTTCAGAATGACCAGCATGTCGGGTTTCAGATCGCCGGCGTTGTTCAGCCCTTCGAAAGCCAAACCAGCGTTCATGGCACCGTCGCCGATCACGGCCACCACCTGACGGGGGTTATTAAAATAACGCTGATTGGCAACGGCCATACCCAGGGCAGCTGAAATACTGGTGGAGGAATGACCCACCCCGAAAGCATCGTATTCACTCTCGGATGGTTTCGGGAATCCGCTGATACCCCTGTATTTCCTGTTGGTATGAAAAACTTTTTTCCTTCCGGTCAGGATTTTGTGTCCGTAGGCCTGATGGCCTACATCCCAGATGATTTGATCATCCGGGGTATTGTATACATAATGCAGGGCCACTGTGAGTTCCACTACTCCGAGGCTGGCGCCGAAATGGCCCGGGTTGGAAGAAACCACATCAATGATAAACTCTCTGAGTTCATCACATAGCCGGGGAAGGTCGGTTTCCTTCAGTCTTCTTAGATCATCAGGAAATTCAATCCCGGCGAGCAAATTATGTTCCGGTTCATCCATTTATTCAAATACAAATATAATATTATTTTGAATGCAGGATTTCTGTTTACGGAGAGCAAAGTCAAATCACGAAATTCCGCCATTGTTGTTATATTTGATCCGTAAGAAATACCAAGCAAGAACCATGAAACGAAGGAACATTTTACTCGTTTTCCCGGTAACCGCATTACTGGTCTTTGCCTGTGTGCCTGCCAAACAGTTCCGTGACCTGGAAACCGGTTACCAGGAATGTATGGATGAGGTGGAACAACTGAAAATTGAAAATCAGCAGTATGCCAGGGAGAACACCGAATACAAGGCTTCTGTGGATAAGCTGGGAAGGCAGATTCAACAGCTGGTTTCCGACAGTATGGAACGTTATAAGGTCTGGAAGGACCTGAAGGCAGACTACAACCGGTTGAGTCGTGATTATAATAATCTGCAGCAGGCACAGGAAGCCATGATCAAGGGGAATGTCAAGGAAACCGGCCGATTGCTCAGAGAGTTGCAATCGGCCCAGGAAACGCTGCAGGAGAAAGAAGACGAACTGCGTTTGTTGCAGGCTTCACTTCAGAAAGAAAGGACCCAGCTTGATGAAATGCAGTTCGAATTGCAGGAACAGAATGCCCGGTTGATAGAATTACAGGAGGTGCTGGCCCGCAAGGATTCAGCTGTGGCTTCTCTCAGGCGAAAAGTATCCACCGCCCTGCTCGGATATGAGAAGGAGGGTTTGTCGGTGGATATCAGAAATGGCAAAGTTTATGTTTCGCTCGAGGAAAAACTGCTGTTCGAGTCGGGCAGTTATTCGGTTGATCCCAGGGGCCGTGAAGCTCTCAGAAAGCTGGCCAGGGTGCTGGAGCAGAACCCGGATATCAACATCATGATAGAAGGACATACCG
Source organism: Bacteroidota bacterium (assembly GCA_011049175.1). Lineage (GTDB taxonomy): Bacteria > Bacteroidota > Bacteroidia > Bacteroidales > VadinHA17 > HyVt-105. The sequence goes on from DSCJ01000135.1 coordinate 19,647, forward strand.
ATGATGTGCCTTATATTCCGAAAGGGGGAATAGAAGACAACTGGGATCTGAGCGTAAAACGGGCCACTTCCATTGTCAGGATCCTTCTGGACGGAACCACCATCGATCCAAAAAGGTTGACTGCTGCGGGCAGGGGGCCCACCATGCCGGTTGATCCGGCCAAAACTCCGGAAGCCCGGCAGAAAAACCGGAGGACAGAAATTATTCTGACCCCTAAACTGGATGAAATCCTTGAAATACTGGAAACCAACTAACAGGGTATTCCGGCGGAACAGATGAACACATTACGGGTAAAAACCGGTTGGTTGCGGGTATTGACCTTCCGGAAGTGTTGGAATGCCTTCCTGGTTTATTTATCCTATGTTATTTCCCTGTTTTTGAAAAAGGCCGTTGTATGGGGTTCACCGGTCAGTATCTCGGTAGAGCCCACCAACCGATGCAATTTACACTGCCCGGAGTGTGAATTGGGTTCGGGTCGGTTGAGGCGGCAAAAGGGCAACATTTCACTCGATCTATTTAAAAAGCTGGTTGATGAGAACCGGAATATTTTGGTCTGGATGAATCTCTGTTTTCAGGGCGAGCCATATCTGCATCCACAGTTACCGGCAATGATCAGCTATGCTTCCCGCGCAGGGATCTATACCATGGTCGCTACCAACGGCCATTTTCTGAACGGTCACTCGGCCATGGAAACGGTAAAATCAGGGCTCGGACTGTTGCTGGTGAGCGTGGATGGAACCGATCAGGCAACATACGAAAAATACCGGAGGGGAGGGAATCTGAGCCGGGTGCTCGGCGGAGTGAGGGAGGTTGTCCGGGTGAAGAAAGCGCTAAACGCCGGTCATCCGGATGTGGTGATCCAGTTTCTGGTGACGTCTGTCAATGAGCATCAGGTGGACGATATCCGGAGGCTGGGGAATGAACTGGGAGCAGATGATGTATGGGTCAAAACCGCCCAGGTGGGCCTTTCGGAAAATCCTGTATCGTGGATCCCCCGCCAGGAGTGTTATTCCAGATATACGTATGAAGACCGTCAACTCAAACTGAAGAACCGGTTCAGGAACCGTTGCCTGAGAATATGGACCACGGCGGTGGTTATGTGGGATGGGAACCTGGTTCCCTGCTGTTTTGACAAGGATGCCGCCTACAGGATGGGGGATGTTGCCAAAAACGGGCTCAGAACATGCTGGAAACAGAAGGATTTTATGGATTTCAGGGCTCGTGTACTGAAAGGGCGGAGCGGGATTAATATGTGCAGGAATTGTACGGAAGGTCTCAAATTGACAAAAAAAAACCGGCACTTTCCGGCTGCCGGTGGTCGGATGGAGGTCAGAGAACGGGTCAGATGGTCATGATCTCCTGTTCTTTCGATTCAACCAGTTCATCCACTTTCTTTACATGTTCGTCGGTCAGTTCCTGTACCTTTTCTTCTGCAGCCTTTTCTGCATCTTCGGCCAGGCCTTCCTTCAGAAGTTTTTTCAGCTCATCGTTGGTTTGCTTCCGGGTGTTCCTGATGCTGATCTTGGCGTTCTCCCCTTCGGCTTTTACCTGTTTAACCAGTTGCACCCGTCTTTCCTCGGTCAGGGCCGGGATATTGATCCGGATGACCTCGCCGTTGTTCATGGGGGTCAGACCGATATTGGCTGCCAGAATAGCTTTCTCAATGGGACCCAGCATGGTTTTTTCCCAGGGCATGATGAGGATGGTTTTGGCATCGGGAGTATTGATATTCGAGACCTGGTTGAGGGGAGTAAGGACTCCGTAATAATCCACTTTGATCCCGTCGAGGAGGGATGGATTGGCTTTTCCGGCTCGTATCCTTACCAGTTCATGTTCCAGGTGGCTGATGGCCTTGCTCATTCTTTCCTCAGCGTCTTCGAGGTACAGGCTGACTTCTTCTTCCATGACGGATTGGGTTTGATGAACGGATTTAAAAATATTCAATTTTTAATGAATGTACCAACATTTTTCCCCAAAATAATATCCTGCAGGTTTTCCGGCCGGTTCATATTGAAAACGATGACCGGAAGATTGTTTTCCCGGCACAGGGTAAAAGCGGTCAGATCCATGATTTTTAATTTTTTTTCATAGGCCTCGCTGAAGGTGATTGTTTCATACAGAACAGCCCCGGGGTCTTTTTCCGGATCGGACGAATACACCCCGTCAACCCTGGTTCCCTTGAGCAGCACCTCTGCTTCCATCTCCACGGCTCTTAATGCTGCGGTAGTATCAGTGGTAAAATACGGATTTCCTGTTCCGAAGCTGAATATGACCACCTGGCCGGAAGCAAGTGCTTCCAGGCACCGGGTTTTGGAAAATCTTTCCCCTACCGATTCGATGGTGACTGCGGTTAAATGTTTGCAGGGGATTTTTCTTTCATTCAGGGCCGACTGGATGGCCAGGGCATTGATTACGGTGGCCAGCATACCCATCTGATCGCCGTAATAGCGGTCAAATCCCCGGGTGGTTCCCTGTCGGCCCCTGAAAACATTACCCCCTCCGATAACGATCCCTGTTTCCACCCCCATGGAGTGAAGGGATGCGATGCTGCTGGCAAAGGAATGCAGAATGGTCGGGTCAATCCCGGAAGATTGCCTGCCGGTCAGCGACTCTCCACTGAGTTTGAGCAGGATCCTTTTGTATTTCATGGAACGGAAATTTGGCATGAAAATAAGAAAAAAGACCGTGGAAAAACAAAAAAGGCCTCCCGGTTTTACGGAAGGCCTATGACAGGGATGATTCAGGTTGATCAGTCACGCAATGAATAACGCAGAAATCCGGACACTGTCAGCTGGGGATTCACTTCTTTCAGGTATTGTCCCACGCTTTTTTTATTTTCCTTGATGAAATCCTGATTGAGCAGGGTATTTTCTTTCAGGAATTTCTGCAATTTACCTTCCGTGATCCTTTCCAGAATTTCATCGGGTTTGCCGACATTTTTTGGATCGTTTTTGGTTTGGTCCCTGGCTATTTCCCTTTCCTTTTCAAGGATCTCATGAGCCACATCCGATTTATCGACGGCCACGGGATTCATGGCTGCCACCTGCATGGCCACATCCTTTCCCACCTGTTTGTCAACATCCTTCTGATTCAGTCCCACCAGGGTAGCCAGTTTGTTCCCGGGATGAATATATGCCGTAACCTGCGGAGCAGTGAGGTGATCATAGAAGGAGAGCTCAATTTTCTCCCCGATAATTCCTATTTGCTGCACCACCACTTCTTCAACAGTTGCCTGTTTGAAGGGAAGTTTCTTCAGTTCTTCCAGATCAGCGGGTTGTTTTTCTATGGCGAGGTCGAGAATCTGACCGGCAAGATTTACAAAATCATCGTTTTTTGCCACAAAATCCGTTTCGCAGTTCAGTGCCACCATAGCTCCGTGTTGTGCATCAAATGATACTTTTGCCAGTACCACTCCTTCCGATGCCTCATGGTCGGCCCGCTTGGTAGCTACAGCCTGTCCTTTTTTACGGATGATTTCTACTGCTTTTTCAAAGTCGCCGGCAGCTTCCTGAAGGGCTTTCTTACAGTCCATCATACCTGCGCCGGTCATTTTTCTGAGTTTGCTGACATCAGCAGCGGAAATTTCTCCCATGATATTTTTTATTTTAATGTTTATCGTTTATTGTTCTTATTTTCTTCCTCCTCCTCCTCATGGTGATCCGTTACTTTCCCCTCTTCCTGGTCATCATCTTCCGGTTCATTCATATCTTCCGTGTCATCATCATCATCATCATCTTCTACCCCAAGCTCTTCTTCCTCATCTTCTTCCACCACTGTTTTCACCACTCTTTTTCTGGCGGGTTTAACGGGAGATTTTTCTTCCGTATCTTCCTGTTCTTCTTCCTCCATGTCATCCTTTCCGGATTTCGGTTTGCCCGGTGCTTTCTGGCCTCTGGCAACTGTTTCCTTGTCTTTTTCTCTTTCGAGTTTTCTTTCTTCCAGACCTTCTTCAATGGCTTTGCAAACGATATCGACTATAAGGGCAATGGATTTGGAGGCATCGTCGTTTGCCGGTATGGGGTAATCGATATTGGTTGGATCGGAATTGGTGTCGACCATGGCGAACACCGGAATATTCAACCGGTTTGCTTCGCGGACGGCAATATATTCTTTCATGACATCCACCACAAAAAGAGCGGCCGGAAGCCGGGTAAGATCGGCAATGCTTCCCAGGTTTTTTTCCAGCTTGGCCCGTTGACGTGCCACCTGCAGCCGTTCTCTTTTTGACATGGTTTCAAGGGTTCCATCGGTGGCCATCTTGTCAATGGACGACATTTTTTTCACTGCCTTTCTGATGGTGGGAAAGTTGGTAAGCATTCCTCCCGGCCAGCGTTCCGTAACATAAGGCATGTTAATGGCCTTGACCTTTTCAGAAACCAGTTCCTTGGCCTGTTTCTTGGTGGCCACAAAGAGTATTTTCCTGCCCGATTTGGCAATTTGCTTCAGGGCTGCTGAAGCTTCCTCCAGTTTGACAAGGGTTTTTTCCAGATCGATAATATGGATTCCATTGCGCTCCATGAAGATATAGGGGGCCATCGCAGGATTCCATTTTCTTTTCAGATGCCCGAAGTGTACTCCAGCATCCAGCAATTCTTTTACTGTGGTTCTTGGCATGATGTTATTTTTAATTGTTTACCTTCTGTTTGTCAATTACCGGGTAGCCCTATATCCGGAGTCCCGGTAATTTAGATACTAAACAATCCCTTCAGGTTTTAACGCTTGCTGAACTGGAAGCGCTTGCGGGCTTTTGGCTGTCCGGGTTTCTTTCGCTCCACTTCCCGGGGGTCGCGGGTGAGGAAACCCTGGGCCTTCAGGGCTGGTTTGTCGTCCGGATTTATTTTTACAAGTGCCCGGGCAATGGCCAGTCTGAGAGCTTCGGCCTGCCCGTTAAACCCTCCTCCGCTGAGATTGACACGGATATCGTATTTTGCTTCAGCTTCTAAAAGTGACAGGGGTTGCTTCACAACGTAATGCAACTGCGGGGTGGGAAAATAATCCTTTAATTCGCGGTTGTTGATCAGGATCTGTCCTTTTCCTTCACTGACAAAAATCCTGGCTATGGCAGATTTCCTGCGGCCTATGGCATTAACGATTTCCATGTGCACTATTTAATTTCATTCAGGTTAATTTGTTTGGGCTGCTGAGCTTCATGGGGATGTTCCGACCCGGTATAGACAAACAGATTACGGAACAAGGCACGCCCCAGCCTGTTTTTTGGTAACATCCTGCGAACAGCTTCTTCCACAAGGGATTCGGGTTTGCGGGCAAAACGTTCTTTTGGAGATGTTCTTTTTTGTCCTCCCGGGAAACCGGAATGGGTGAAATGCCGGCGGTTGGAAAATTTATTTCCGGTCAGCCTCACTTTTTCGGCATTGATCACAATCACCTGGTCGCCGCAATCGACATGAGGTGTGAAGTTGGTTTTATGCTTTCCACGAAGCATTTTTGCCACCCCTGAGGCCAGTCTTCCCAGCACCTGGTCACTGGCATCAACCACTACCCACTCTTTCTGAACCGTGGTTTTGTTTGCCGATATGGTTTTGTAACTTAATGTATCCACTTTTCTCCCTAACTTTGTAAAAGACACTCAGTTATAATTCTGATTTTCAGAATATGGACTGCAAAAATACAAAGATTTTTGATAATCCAATAATATTTGATCTATTTTTGCCCATGCCATGCAAGGAGTAAAACACATGAGCCGGGCGGAAAAAAGAAGGTATTATTCCATTTTATACCTGGGGTTGCTCTGTATTCTGGCTATCAGTTTGCCTCTTTCGGAATTTGGATTGAGTCTGGCACTGATCATTTTGTTCCTGGCCTGGCTGATTCTTGGTGACCATACAAAAACACTTGACCGTTTGCGAAAACGGGAAAGTATCTGGTGGATAGGTCTAATATACCTTATTCATCTGGCAGGAATGATCTATTCAAAAGATATGGTATACGGATGGCATGACCTGCGCATCAAGCTTCCCCTGGTAGTCCTTCCGCTTGTAATGGGAACTTCCGATCCTCTGGGGAGGAAGGAATTTCACCTGGTCCTGCGTTTTTTTTTGACCGGTGTACTGATTGCTACCCTGGCCGGTACCCTGGCGGTGCTGAGGAGTGAAACGGCTGCCTTGCCGGATCCGCGTATGCTATCGCCCTTTGTTTCCCATATTCGTCTCTCTCTTTTTTTAAATTTATCGGTCTTTATTCTGTTATTCCGGTTGTTTGACGTATCGGTGAGAGGGTGGTGGAAAAAAGCCGGGCTGGTGATCCTGATCATATGGTTCATGTTTTTTTTGGGAGTACTCAGATCACTGACCGGCTGGGCAGTGTTTTTGATTGGGATTGTTTTTATCGGTTGCCGGTATGTGTATCTAAGCAGAAGTCTTTTACCAGGGCTTTTTGTTGCTACGGCTCTAATCACCATGGTATTGGTTATTGCTTCCTTTGCAGTAAGAAGTGTTGCCAGGTTCTATCATACGGATGATATTCATATTGAGGCACTGGATAAATATACCAGTCTGGGGAATCTCTATTTTCATGACCCGGCAAACAGGCAGGTGGAGAACGGACATTATACCTGGTTGTATGTATCAGAGCCGGAAATGGAAAAGACGTGGAATCAGGTGAGTGAAATTCCTTATGACAGTCTTGACAGAAAAGGTCAGGAAATCCGGTTTACTCTGATCAGGTACCTTACTTCAAAGGGTTTGAGAAAGGATGCTGAAGGGGTGAATCAATTGTCTGACACAGATATCCGTGCCGTGGAGCAGGGATTGACCAATGTGCTTTTTCTTAAAAAGTGGAACCCGTATACCCGGTTGTATGAGTTGATCTGGGAGATTGATTTTTATCTGAAAGGAGGAAATCCCAGCGGGCATTCCGTTACACAACGCATGGAATACTGGAAAACAGGCTGGCGAATATGGAAAGCCCACCCATTAATCGGTATTGGTACGGGAGATGTTCAGAGGGCTTTCGAACAGCAGTATCGCCAGGACCATACCCGCCTTTCTCCCGAATGGCGGTTACGTGCCCATAATCAATACCTGACGTTCCTTCTGACTTTCGGTATAGCAGGATTTCTGTTGATTATAGCTGCCATGGGAAGGTTTGTATATCTGGAAAGGAGGAAACTGGATTATTTTTCCCTCGTGTTTGTTTTGGTTGCGGGATTATCCATGGTAAATGAAGATACTCTGGAAACGCATACGGGAATGTGTTTTTTTGCATTTTTTTTAAGTTTGTTGTTTTTAGCCAGAAAAGAAAAATATGAAAAAATCAAGGGAAGAAATAATGCGGGAAGCCGTCAGGCTGTCGGTTGAGAATGTACGGAACCACGGAGGTCCTTTCGGGGCTGTCATTGCCCGGGACGGGCAGATCATTTCAAAAGGTGTGAACGAAGTGCTTGGTACCCATGATCCAACTGCCCATGCGGAAATTCAGGCAATCAGAGGTGCCAGTAAGATACTCGACACACCCGAGTTGAAAGACTGTGAAATTTATTGCAGTTGCGAGCCCTGTCCCATGTGCCTGGGGGCAATTTACTGGGCCGGGATAAGGAAAATTTACTATGCTGCTTCTAGGGAAGATGCGGAAAGGGCGGGTTTCAGGGATAATTATATCTACCATGAAATGTCGCTTCCGCCGGAAAAACGAAACCTTCCGGCGGAACAGATGATGCAGGAAGAAGCCGGAGAGGCTTTCAGGGCCTGGCTGGACTGGGAGGAACGGATTGAATACTGAACAGGATGAAGAAAAGACTGGATCGTGAGTTTTTCGAAAGGGATGTTCTTGAGGTGGCGGCCAGACTGCCGGGTAAATTCCTTGTCAGAAAATATCCTGATGGCCGGATAGAGCAATTTATGATCACCGAAGTGGAAGCATACCGGGGGGAAGAGGACATGGCCTGTCATGCCAGTAAGGGTCGTACTCCCCGGAACCAGATCATGTACGAACGGGGAGGGTTGTTGTATATTTATCTTATATACGGAATTCACTGGATGCTCAATATTGTAACAGGTAAAGCAGGCCAACCTCAGGCCGTCCTGATACGTGGTCTGGAAGGACTAAACGGACCGGGAAGGCTGACACGCCGCCTGGATATCGACAGGGCTTTTCTGGGGGAAGATCTGTGCCGGTCTGAGAGCATATGGCTGACGGAAGGAGTTAATTCTTTTAAAATTATAACAGCGCCACGCATTGGCATTGACTATGCCGGAGAATACTGGAAAAACATGCCCTGGAGGTTTTTTGTTGAAAAAACAAGTGGATGAGAAGATTTTTTGTTTTCCTTGGAATGGTCTTGCTCTGGACTGTGCCCGCAAAAGCACAGTGGGATAACCGGGTATTCCTGAATGAACCTGCTTTTCCCGATACCGTTGCCGGGAATCTGTTTCTTGGAGTGGATCATTTGTTTTATTTCCGGAATAACGAATATTTCAATCCTTTTGCCGACGGGTATACTCTTACAGGGCACCATTTATTTCCCTCATTGATTTATCTTCCGGGGAAAGATGTGTCTCTGCATGCAGGTTTTTTCATGAATCAGGAGTTTGGGAAATCAGGTAATCCGGGAATTTATCCTGTGGTGGGTGTCAGGTTTAAGAAATGGGGACTGGAAACGCTGCTAGGCAGGATCAACGGGAATCATTTTCACCGTCTGCCCCAGCCGGTATATTCATTTGAAAGATCATTGACCGATCCTCTTGAATTCGGCATGCAGTCGATCGTATCAAAAGAAAACCTGTTTATTGACACCTGGATCCACTGGGAGCAGATGATAGAAAGATACGATGATGAACAGGAAAAAATATGGGGTGGTTTTCATGGGATTTGGTCGCCTGTGAACACCGGGCGTACCAGATTACATGTATCCATGCTGGTTACGGCTTTTCATTATGGCGGGCAGATCGATATTTCCGGACTGCCGGTATATACCTTATGGAATGCTGCGGCGGGAGCCGGATATACTCTGATGAGCCGGCATTCTGAGCGGATTACTTCTGCAGGGTTGGAAACCCAGTTACATCTGAGCCACCAGGCCAGCGAAGGGGGAATCAATCCTTTTGGGAAAGGATGGGGCCTGTACATGGAAGCGTTTGTAAATACTGTGGTGGTTGATGGGGCACTATCATACTGGAAAGGGGACTCCTATTATGCCGAATTTGGTGATCCCCTGTTTTCTTCAGTGAGCCGGAAGGTGAACCGTGAGGGATATACGGAGAAAAAAAGAGATCTTTTTGTTCTCCGGCTCAAGAAAGATATCCGGATAATGGACGGGTTCTGGTTGTCGATCAGGTTTGAGCCTTTCTGGGATAGCCGGTACGGGGTTGATTTCAGTCACGGAGTATACCTTCATTACACAGGGTGCTTTTCCCTTCTGCGTAAAAAATTGTAAGGAAGCAGGTATGGGCATCTGATGCGGTTTCATCTTTTTTTTCGTTCTTTGTTCCTGAACAATTTGAAAAATATGGATCGTTACAAATTATTCAATTCATTGACAGGATGGTTTGTTTTCACGGTGGCGGCAGTATTGTATCTTACCACCATGGAGCCCACAACCAGTTTCTGGGATTGCGGTGAATTTATAGGAGCCGCTTATAAGCTGCAGGTGGGCCATCCTCCCGGAGCGCCCTTTTTTCTATTGCTGGGCCGGCTTTTCAGTTTGTTTGCCGGTGATCCTTCCCGGGTAGCCATGATGATCAATGCCCTGTCGGCGCTGGCAAGTGCCCTGACCATTCTGTTCCTTTTCTGGACCATTACCCATTTGATGAAAAAGATCCTGCTGACAAATACCAGAATCACTACCGGTCGCATGATTGCCGTTCTCGGATCAGGTTTGATCGGTTCGCTGGCCTACTCTTTTTCAGATACTTTCTGGTTTTCGGCCGTAGAAGGAGAAGTATATGCCCTTTCGTCACTTTTTACTGCCGTTGTATTCTGGGCCATTCTGAAATGGGAAGAAAGAGCAGACGAACCGTCCTCCAGCAGATGGCTTTTGCTGATTGCCTATCTGATAGGGCTATCCGTTGGAGTTCACCTGCTGAACCTTCTGGCCATTCCGGCCATTGCCATGGTATATTATTTCAGGAAATACAAACCATCCCGGAATGGTATTGTGATTGCCCTGCTGGTGTCTATGATTATTCTGGGATTTATGATCTACTTTTTAATTCCGGGATTTGTGAAAGTTGCTTCCTGGTTTGAATTGCTGTTTGTTAACGGACTTTCCCTCCCTTACCATTCCGGGGTGATTTTTTACCTTATCCTTGTGATCTTTCTGATTGCAGCCGGATTGTATTATACACACATCAAAGGGAAAGTGACGGCAAACACTGTCCTGCTGGCATTTACGGTGGTGTTGATAGGATATTCTTCCTATGCCATGATCATTATCCGGTCATCGGCCAATCCACCTATGGACCAGAATAATCCCCAGAATGTTTTTTCCCTGCTGAAATATTTGAACAGAGAACAATATCAGGCATCTCCACTGTTGAAGGGTCCGTATTACAATGCTCCGGTTATCGATGTGAAGGAAGGGAAACCGACCTATGTGCAGGAAGACGGTCGGTATGTCATAGCAGCGCGTGATCCCGAATATGTTTATGACCCCCGGTTTGTGACCATTTTTCCCAGAATGTGGTCGAGAAATGAAGACCAGCATATTCAGGATTACAAAGACTGGGGAAAGGTCAAAGGAGAAAGAATCACCGTGCAGGGTTATTCCGAGGGAAATGATGTGCTGGTGAAACCTACTTTTGGAGAAAATCTGAGGTTCTTTTTCCGGTACCAGCTGGGGCATATGTATTTCAGATACTTTATGTGGAATTTCAGCGGACGGCAAAACGATATACAGGGGCACGGGAATGTGCTTGACGGGAACTGGATCAGTGGTATTCCATTTGTTGATAATCCCAGACTGGGACCTCAGGAAGATCTTCCGGAAACATACAGAAATAATCCTGCCCGTAACAGATATTACATGTTGCCCCTGCTGCTGGGCATTCTGGGAATGGTGTTCCTGTACCGGAAGAATGTAAAAGATTTCTGGGTCATCATGTTGCTCTTCCTGATGACCGGTGTGGCTATTGTAATTTATCTGAATCAGTGGCCCCATCAGCCCAGGGAAAGAGATTATGCTTATGCAGGTTCTTTCTACGCTTTTTCAGTCTGGATTGGTATGAGTGCAGGATACCTGTATATG